>NZ_JAYSSZ010000067.1:0-43079 GCF_043720215.1 Flavobacterium sp.
CGATTGTTTAGAGTCTAAAAGGAAAGAGGTTTTGAACCAAATGTCTCTATATTTTTTTATATCGAAAGTAAAATCCCCAAGGTCTAAAGTTTCAGTCGAAGTAACGGAACCTATTTTATAAAAAGCTACATTATTTTCTTTAAGTTTACTTTCTACAATTTCATCTGATTTGGCTTGAAAAATGACACCAATGTTTTCAGAGAAAAGTAATTTAACCAAATCTTTTTCGTTTATATCTTTAAAATCAATTATAGCACCTAAATTAATATCTGCAAAACACATTTCAAGCAAAGTAGTAATTAAACCACCACTTCCAATATCATGACCTGCAACTATTTGTCGTTCTGTTATTAAATTTTGAATGGTATTAAACGCATTTTTAAAAAAAGTTGCATCTTTAATTGTTGGTGCATCATTTCCTATTTTATTTAATATTTGGGCGAAAGAAGAGCCCCCTAGTTTAAAATCGTCTTGCGAGAAATTAATATAATAAATAGAGCCTGCATTTTTTTGCAAAACAGGTTCAACCACTTTAGTAATATTAGTACAGTTTCCAGCTGCCGAAATAATAACCGTTCCAGGTGCAATCACTTCATCATTTGGATATTTTTGTTTCATTGAAAGTGAATCTTTTCCTGTTGGAATATTAATTCCCAATTCGATAGCGAAATCAGAACAACTCTTTACTGCTGCATACAAACGTGCATCTTCTCCTTCATTTTTGCAAGCCCACATCCAGTTGGCCGAAAGTGAAATTCCATCTAAACCATCTTTAATAGGAGCCCAAATTATATTAGACAATGATTCTGCTATGGCAGTTCTTGTTCCTGCAACAGGATCAATCAAAGAGGCTATCGGAGAATGTCCTATAGAAGTAGCGATTCCTTCTTTTCCTTGGTAATCTAAAGCCATAACCCCACAATTGTTTAATGGTAATTGTAATGGTCCTGCACATTGTTGTTTGGCTACTTTTCCACCTACACAACGATCCACTTTATTGGTTAGCCAATCTTTACATGCGACTGCTTCCAATTGTAATACTTGTTCTAAATAGGTAGCAATATTTTTGGTTGAATAGTCTAATTCTGAATATTTTCTATCGATTGTTTTATCGGTCATCACCACTTTTGGTGAACTTCCGAAAAAGTCTTCCAAAGCATAATCCATTGGTTTGGCACCTGTAGATTTTGATTCGAATGTAAAACGATGGTCAGCTGTAACATCACCAACTTGATACATAGGTGAACGTTCTCTATCGGCAATTCTTTGTAAAATATCAATATCTTTTGTGCCAATAACTAATCCCATTCTTTCTTGCGATTCGTTACCAATGATTTCTTTGGCAGATAATGTTGGATCACCAATTGGTAATTTATCCAAATCGATTAATCCTCCAGTTTCTTCAACCAATTCTGATAGACAGTTTAAATGTCCTCCAGCTCCGTGATCGTGAATAGAAACAATTGGATTGTTATCACTTTCTACCAATCCACGAATGGCATTAGCAGCTCTTTTTTGCATTTCTGGATTAGAACGTTGAATAGCGTTTAACTCGATTCCTTGACTAAAAGCACCAGTATCTGCAGAAGAAACTGCAGCACCACCCATTCCGATTCTATAATTTTCGCCACCAAGAATAACAATTTTGTCACCTGCTTGTGGCTTTTTCTTAATCGCTTGGTCTAGTTTTCCGTATCCAATTCCACCAGCTTGCATAATCACTTTATCGAAACCTAGTTTTCGAGCTTCTTCTTCGTGTTCGAAAGTTAAGATTGAACCAGTAATAAGCGGTTGACCAAATTTATTTCCAAAATCGGAAGCACCATTAGATGCTTTTATCAAAATATCCATTGGTGTTTGATACAACCATGGTCTTTCGTTCATTGCATTTTCCCAAGGTCTAGTTTCTTCTAATCTTGAATAAGATGTCATATATACTGCAGTACCAGCTAATGGTAAAGAGCCTTGTCCACCAGCCAGTCGATCACGTATTTCTCCTCCTGATCCTGTTGCAGCTCCATTAAAAGGTTCAACAGTAGTAGGGAAGTTATGTGTTTCTGCTTTTACAGAAATAACAGAATCAAATTCTTTAATTTCGTAAAAATCAGGTTTGTCAGCTGTTTTTGGTGCGAATTGTTGCACTCTTGGTCCCTTTACAAAAGCTACATTGTCTTTATAAGCAGAAACAATACCGTTTGGATTTTCCGAAGACGTTTTTTTGATTAATTTGAATAGGGAAGTAGGCATTTCTTCACCATCAATAACAAATGTACCATTGAAAATTTTGTGTCGACAGTGCTCTGAATTGGCTTGTGAGAAAGCAAATACTTCTGAATCTGTTAATTTTCTACCTAATTTTGTAGCTAAATTATCTAAATAATCTACTTCTTCTTGACTTAATGCCAAACCTTCTTGTTTGTTGTAAGCCGCAATATCATCAATATTTAATATAGGTTCTGGCTGAATATTAATCGTATAAATATCTTGATTTAATTCGGTATACTTTTGTGAAAGCATAGGATCGAAATCAGTAAATGTTTCCGAAACTATTTGGAATTCTTCAATTCGTATAATTCCTGAAATTCCCATATTTTGAGTGATTTCAACGGCATTTGTACTCCAAGGCGTAATCATTGTGGCACGTGGACCAATAAAAAAATCCGCTAGAACGGATTTATTTATTTGAGCTGAGTCTGCAAAAAGCCAATTTAATTTTGAAATGTTTTCTGCCGAAATTTCACTTTGTGTTTGAACAGCAAAAATTGTGTTGGTTTTGTTTCCGAAGAAAGAAATCATGTTGTTGTGTTTTTATTCCGCTGCGCTCCATACAAGTCGGCGTTGCCTCGGGTGTAGTTGTAATTGCAAATTTAATAATTTCAAATCAAATTTTAGATAAAAAAAGAGACAATTACTGTCGCTTTTATATTTATTGAATTCTTATTTTAAAAATTTTCTTATATTTCTCATTTTCAATTAGTAGTATGTATAAGCCTACTGAGTGGTTTAATTTGATGTTATTTTTATCAGTACTTAAATTAGTCTGAATATTCGATAATAATTTTCCGTCCATACTGTAAATTTTTAATTGAAAATCACCTTGAAATGTACCTTTATTAAAAATTACTAAATTTTTATTTTGCACAGGGTTTACAACTTGAAATTCTTGTACAAATAACTGAAATTCAGAATTACTCAAAACTTGCTGTAAAGCTTGATTTGCATTTACTCTTCCCCATCCGTGATAAATATCAAATCCAGCAGTATCTTCTGTTACTAATCCTTTTTGATCTTCAGCAGTATTTTGCAAAATGGTTCTAATTTGAGATGGTGTTAAAGTTGGGTTTTGTGCTAACATTAAAGAAGCAATTCCAGCAACTAATGGTGTTGCTTGTGAAGTTCCTCCCCAATAACTGCCTCCATTTGTATCACTGTTATAACTTAATCCGTATGTGTAATTTCCTGGAGCTACAACGTTTATGTGATTTCCAAAACTACTTCCGCTGGTTGTACTCCAAAAAAAAGGTGCTGTTCTTTGGTCGTTTGGATTGGTTGATCCAACTGCAATAACATTGGAATATGTTGTTGAGTATCCTGCTGGGTAATAAGTAACGCTATTATTGTTATTCATCATGCAGGCTACAAATGTGACATTGTTAGAATTAGCATAACTAATAGCATCTGATAATAAAGTAGATGCAGAGCTACCGCCAATAGACATGCTGATTATTTTAGCATCATTGTCTACAGCGTAATAGATTGAGTTTGCCATGGCAGCGTAAGAACCACTATTGCTTGCATTTAAAACTTTTAAAGGCATAATTTTACTATTCCAATTAACACCCGAATATAAATTGTTATTGTTTGGAATAGCGCCAATTATTCCACAAACATTAGTTCCGTGTCCATGATCATCCGTTGGATTATTGTCATTGTTTATCCAATCCCAACCATTAATGTCATCGATATATCCATTATTATCATCGTCAATTCCGTTTGATGCAATCTCAGTAGTATTTACCCAAAGTCTTGCTGCAATATCTGGATGCGTAAGTCTTAAACCGCTATCGGGCACAGCTATAATCATATTTGGATCACCAGTCTGAATATCCCAAGCCAGTTCCATATCTACATCGGCATCGTTGGTGATGGTTCCAACACCTGTTAGAGTACCATTGTTAAACAATCCCCATTGGCGGTTAAAAAAAGTATCATTTGGAACAGTTGCCAAAACTGATGATTCTAGTATTCCGCTACCGTTAGCTATAAAATTAGGTTCGGCGTACTCTATAGTTTCTAATTTTAAATAATCTACACACAATTGTTCAACATTTTTATTGTCATTAAAGATTAGTAAAAAAGTCTTGGTGATTTTGAAATTACCAATTGGCTCAATTTTTTGAATACCTTGAATTAAATTTAAGTGGTCTAAAGAGAGTATTCCAAACTTTTTATTAGAAAAATTAATTGAATTTTCATTTGAAT
The DNA here is from genome assembly GCF_043720215.1 of Flavobacterium sp. Lineage (GTDB taxonomy): Bacteria > Bacteroidota > Bacteroidia > Flavobacteriales > Flavobacteriaceae > Flavobacterium. The sequence continues at coordinate 4,483 of NZ_JAYSSZ010000067.1, forward strand.
CGAGGTTTTTCAATTTAATTATAATCTGATTTTGTTCTTTTAGTTCTGTTTTTTGACTGTAGGCAAGGCTAAATATGGTAAATAGTATTAAAGTAAGTTGTTTTTTCATAAAAAAATATTTGTTTTCAAATTTAATAATTTCAAATCAAATTTAATATAAAAAAAAGCGGCAATTTCTGCCGCTTTCTCGTTTAGTTGATTATCATTTTTTTAGTTACCGATTCACTTCCTTTTGTTATTTTGATTAAATAAATTCCGGGTTGTAAATTTGAAACGGACACATTAGAATTTGCATTTTCTTTCTCAAATACTTTTTGACCTATTAGTGAATAGATTTCGAGGAAATAGTTTTCGTTTGAATTAGCAAATTTGATGCTAAAATTTCCGTTTGATGGATTTGGGTAAATATTGAAATCGTTTACGTTTAATGTTGTTTCTTTTATTTCGATTTCGTTTCCCATTTTATTTCCAAAACCAGTACAAGTATCAACAGCTAAAACATCCCAATCTGTAGTTATATTAAACGTTGCTTTTGGTACAATGGCAGTTGCTTTTCTTCTTAAAGTTTGATCTATTGCAAAGTTCGCAGTTCCACCATTGAAAGTCCCAATTACATCTATAAGAACACCATTTTTAAACAATCCAATAGCATCATTTCCGTTGTATGTCATATCTGTCGAGGTTGTAGATAAATTTGCTGTAGTTGTAGAATAACAAGTTGATGAAATCATACTATTTACAATTACATATTTTCCGTTATTTGCAATTGTTCCAGAAAGTGTTATTCCTGTACTCCAAGCACCAGCTCCATTACTTTGTTTTTTAATAACATAACCAGTTAAACTTTTTGATACACCAGTTGCATTTGCAATTTCTAAGGCTTTATTATTAGAAGATCCTTCAAGATATTCTGAAAAATATAATTCTGTAATGCTAGATGTTGCTGATGTGGTTGTCACACTTAAAGTAGTACTATTTGCAGATACATTTCCGGCAGCATCTTTTGCTTTTACATAAAATGAATAAGTAGTTCCTGCAACTAATCCAGTTACTGATGTGCTTAAGCTTGTTACGGATGTTTTAAGAACACTATTCATATATATATCATATCCAGAAACACCAATATTGTCTGAAGAGGCTAACCAACTTAAAGTAACACCAGTTGTTGTACTATTTGATGAGGTCAAATTTGTAGGAACAGTTGGAGCTTGCGTATCTGGTGTAGGTACTCCTCCTCCCCAAATCATATTTACATATTCTGGATGATCTATATACGGATTTCTATTCCCTTGACGTGTGTAAATAGCATTGTTACGAGCAATTTCTCTAGCACTAACGGGGTCGTTTGCATGCCAAGTTTTTAGCATATTCAAAAAAGCAGTTGAGAATACCTGATTACTGGTTCTATTAAACATTTCAAAAGGATATGTTGCAACAGTATTTTCATAACGAGTAGCAAAATAAAAATACATTCTAGCGATATCCCCTTTAAATTCATTAATTGGTTCAAAAACAGTTCCTGTATAACCAGTTACTGAACTAGACCCTAATTTACTTCCGTTTAATGATGTCCAACTTGCAGTTGCAACCGTTCCGTGAGGATAATTTGACCGTTGCCCATTTACTTTTCCATCAGTAGGAGGAATGTGGTGTGCATCTGAAACCATAGGCGCTGAAGATCCAAATGTAGATTGTGGTACGATATGTTCTCTATTATAACAATTTCCTTCTGTACTATAAGTTCCACATTGGCTTGTCGTTAATGTGAATTTATATGGATCTACACCAGTTGGGTTTTCTGAATAAATATCAATGATTGAATTATCATTTTCATATTGATTGTCCCTGTCCGAAGTGGCATAAGTTGTCCAGAGTCCTGTGTAACCTTTATCTGTATGTGCTTTAATTTTGTTATACAATTGTGTTTTTAGTATGTAACCTGTTCCTGTCGCTGTGCTGTAATAACCAGTAGGAATTTGGGCAAATGAATAAATTGAAAATAGTAACGTGAGTAATTGTATTCTTAGTTTCATTCAGTTATTGTTTATAGGTTAGTTTTTTTTATTAAAATCCATGCAAAAGTATTAGTAATTAAAACAACTTGTACTTAATCAATATTAACTAATAGTTAAATTATTCATTATTGATAATTAATTGTTTACGATAAAAATAGACATAAAAAAAGCGGCAAATTTGCCGCTTTTTAATTAGTTAATAACAATCTTTTTAACAATTGATTTATTATCCTTAGTTACTTTGACTAAGTACATCCCAGTTTGAAGATGAGAAATGTAAATGCTAGATTTATTAGATTCCTTTTCTTCGAATACTTTTTGACCTATTAAAGAAAAAATTTCTATTGAATAATCGCCACTCGAATTAAACTCTATTTTGAAATTTCCATTTGATGGATTTGGATAAATTTTGAAATCACTTTCAGTAAAATCTACGTTAGATAATGGCAAAAAGGTGTGAGTGCCTACATCACTACAAGTATCTACAGAATATGAATCCCATTCGACTGCTTTATTAAAAGTAGTATTAGGTGAAGTAATTGATGACTTTCTTCTTATAGTTTCATTAATTGCAAAATCTGGTGCACCTCCATTAAAAACGCCTACAATATCAATTAGAATTCCATTTTTGAATAAGCCTACTGGATCATTCCCGTTGTATGTCATTTCTGTTGCAGAAGTAGATAAATTTGCACTAGCTGTTGGGTAACAGCCAACTGCAATTAAACTATTTACAATAACAAAAATAGAACCATTGTTTAAAGTTCCAGTTAGATTTATTCCTGTACTCCAAGCACCAGCACCATTAGTTTGTCTTTTTATACTATATAATCCAGTAGCTAAGTCAACAGGAGATCCGGTAAAGTTTGCAATTTCTAATGCTTTGTTATTACTTGATCCTTCTACATATTCAGAAAAGAAAAGCTCTGATGCATTACCACCACCACTTGCTGTAGTTGTTCCGTTTACAGTATTACTTATAGGTGAAGAATTACCTGCAGCATCTCTAGCAATTACGTAAAAACTATAAGTTGTAGATGCTGTTAATCCTGTAACGATTGCAGTAAGACCAGGAACTGACATTGTAAAAACACCATCTTTATATACATCATAACTTGTAATACCTATATTATCTGTTCCAGCTAACCAACTTAACGAAACTGAATTTGAAGTTGTTCCTGTCACCGCTAAGCTTGTTGCAGCAGTTGGGTTTTGTGTGTCAGGAGTTGGATTCCAAACCATGTTTACATATTCTGGATGATCAATGTAAGGGTTCCTGTTATTCTGACGTGCATAAATAGCGTTATTACGTGTAATTTCATATGCACTAACTGGATCAGCTGCATGCCAAGCTAATAACATGTCTCTAAAAGTATTAGTGAAAACTTGATTAGAAGTTCCGTTGAACATTTGGTAAGAGTAACCAGACACCACATCTTCATAACGAGTAGCAAAATACAAATACATACGTGCAATATCCCCTTTAAAAGAGCTATTGGGTTCAAATGCTGTTCCTGTATATCCAGAAACGGAGCTATTACCTAATTTGCCTCCATTATTAGAAGTAAAAGTTGCAGTTGTTACATTTCCGTGAGGAAAATTAGCTCTTACACCATTTACATGTTTATCTGTTGGCGGAATATGGTGGGCATCCGATACCATAGGAGCTAAAGAACCAAAAACAGATTGGGGTACAATATGTTCTCTATTGTAAAATTCACATTCTGTTGTACCACCAGTTCCATTGTCTTCATCTGTTATGTATATGAAAGAACATTCTCCAGTACTACCTGTTGGGTTTTCTGTATAAATATCGTAAACAGTATTGTCATTTTCATAACCAGTACCTGTAAATATATCTCTGTCTGAAGTACCATAAGTTGTCCATAGACCAGCATAACCTCTATCAGTGTGTCCGTTTATAATATTGTATAACTGTGTTTTTAAAACATATCCACTACCAGTTGCTGTACTATAATAACCAGCAGGAATTTGAGCAAAAGTCACTAGTGAGATTAGTAAAAATAAAATTGTAATTTTCTGTTTCATAGGTTTTTAAGTTTTAGATTTTGGGAATCTATTTGAATTGCAAAGTTATTATTTTTTTATAAAAAAATTAATTTATGATGATCTTTTTTGTATCTGAAGCGTTATCTGCTGAGAGCTTCAAAAAATAAAATCCTTTAGGTAAATTTTCTAAAGTATATTTATTTTGATTTCTAACTGGATTAGAAATTTGTTGCATAATCTGCCCATTGATATTTATTATCTGAATTTCGTCTAATTCATTTTCAGTTTCAATATTTATTCTTTGATCGTTTGATGGATTAGGATAAACGTTTATATCTGCAATAAGTTCGAAAGAATCGGTAGATAAAAAGATTGCCGGCCAACGATTTTCTGCAACCGGACCACCCCAAATTACAGTTGCTAAATAAGGATTGTCAATAAATGGGTTTCTGTTTCCTTGTCCATATGTATTACTTGTGTTTCCTAAGTAGGTGTTTCTTTTATCTTCATATTCAGAAACAGGGTCTTCCGCATTCCATTGTAAAAAGAGTTGAATCATATTAATATCTGTAGCAACAGTAGCTCCTGTTCCAACTCCTGTGGGTAAGCACTGAGTAGGATATCTTAAATACAAATACATCATATTTCTAGCTACATCACCTTTCCACTCGTCACCTGGGTACCAAGTTCCAGAAGTTACATCTTGAGAGTTTCCAGAGCCTGCAGCAAATAGTTCGTTAGCACGATTTGCATTTCTGTCAACATCACATGTTCTTAAATGATGTGCATCTGCTCCAGCACCTGTTGTTCCTAAAGGAGGTGTTCCTAATGCTTGAGCATATACATGTTCTCTGTTCCAAGCACATTGGCTTCCAGCAGAAACATCAGCTTCTTTATTTCTTCTTCTGTGTTCATTCCAATTTGTTGATGTTCCAAAATTACTTTCATCAACATAATTACAAACAGTGCTATTATCAAAACCATACAATAATAAAACATTTGTATTTGTTGCGTCCAATGGGTCTAAGTCAATAATTTTTAGAGCATTTTCGCATTGGGCATAATTTAGAACATTTGTATGTGTTGAAGTAATTTTAGTTGCTAATGCATTTTTTAATGGCATACCAGTTAATGTCCAGTTAAATCCATTGTAATATGGATTAGCTGGAGCTCCTGCTTGTGCAAACCCTAAAGTAACGCTCAGTAACAATAATAAGTAGATTTTTTTCATGATAAATAAATTTAAAAAAATTGGGCGAGCAAACATAATCCAAATTTTAGAATTAAAAATTTAAAAAAGAACTTTTTAATCAAACTTTAAGTTTTAATAACATAGAATCGAATATTTTTTAAGCTTTACGTTCTAACAAAGCCATATAAAACCCATCAAAACCAGACTCTGAAGCCAAGATTTTAGAATCTTTTATAAAGGTAAAGCTTTTTCCAGTTTCTGTTGTTAAAAATTTCTCTATTTGTTCTTGATTTTCAGAAGGTAAGATAGAACAAGTTGCGTAAACTAATTTTCCTCCAGGTTTTACTATTCTAGAGTAACTTTCTAGAACTTCGGCTTGTATTTTTTTGATATTCTCGATGAATTCAGGTTGTAATTTCCATTTTGCATCTGGATTACGTTTTAGGACTCCCAAACCGCTACAAGGTGCATCAATAAGAACTCTATCGGCTTTTTCAGCTAATTTTTTAATAACTTTTGTAGAATCGATAATTTTGTATTCGATATTAAAAGCACCATTACGTTTGGCACGAAGTTTTAATTGTTTTAATTTGCTTTCGTACAAATCCATCGCAATAAGTTGTCCTTTGTTTTCCATTAAGGAAGCCAAATGCAAGGTTTTTCCGCCAGCACCAGCACAAGTATCTACTACTCTCATTCCTGGTTTTACATCAAGAAACGCAGCCACTAATTGTGAATTTGCATCTTGAACTTCGAATAATCCTTGTTTGAAAGCATCTGTTAAAAATACATTTGCTCTTTCTTTTAGCACTAAAGCGTCTGGTTGGTCTGGTAATGTATCAGTATCTATATTCAAATCCATTAAAATGGCACGTAATTTTTCACGGGTTGTATTTAATGTATTTGTTCTTAAAATTACTTTTGCAGGTTGGTTTTGAGCAGCAATTTCGGTAGCCCAAACTTTTTCGCCCAATTCTTTTACACCCAATGCATCCATCCAATCTGGAATAGATTCTTTTATGGCTCTTGTTTTAGATAATTCGTCGAAACGACCTTTTATTTTACGTTCAGGAGTTCCTTCTAGTTGTCTCCAATCTGGAATTGTATAACCACGCATAACTGCCCAAGAAGCAAACATTCTCCATATATTATCTCTGTCAAAAGGCTCTTTAACTTCTGCAATTTCAGCATACAAACGCTTCCAACGCACAATTTCGTAGATGGTTTCGGCAACGAACTTACGGTCTGAACTTCCCCAGCGTTTGTCTTTTTTTAAGGCACGCGCTACTACTTTGTCGGCATATTCACCTTCGTTGAAAATAGCGTTTAATGAATCTATTGTGGTGTAAACTAAATTTCTATGTAATCTCATTTTTCTAAAATTGAGGTGCAAAGGTACAATATAATAGTCGAAAGTCATAAAGTCTTAATGTCGAAAGTATGAGTCTGACAAAAAGTTTATTTTTACTTGAATTTGCGTTCCAGATAGTAGTGGAAATCCTTTTTTGTCTCGTTTTTTTTACGAGACAAAAAAGATTGTAACGGATAGCTGGTTAAAACGCCATAAAAAAAGCCTTGATTATTTTAGTAGTATTTATTATTTGTTTATTTTCGCTATCTGAAAAATCATTATTATGAAATACGATATTATTGTTTTAGGAAGTGGTCCTGGAGGTTACGTTACTGCGATTAGAGCTTCGCAATTAGGTTTTAAAGTAGCAGTTGTCGAAAAAGAAAGTTTGGGTGGTGTTTGTTTAAATTGGGGCTGTATTCCAACAAAAGCTTTGCTAAAATCTGCTCAAGTATTTGATTACCTAAAGCATGCTTCGGATTATGGATTAGTTGTTCCTGCATTTGATAAAGATTTTGGTGCTGTAGTTTCTAGAAGTAGAAATGTAGCTGGAGATATGAGTAAAGGTGTTCAATTCTTGATGAAAAAGAACAAAATTGACGTTATTGATGGTTTTGGGAAACTAAAAGCAGGTAAAAAGGTTGACGTGACTGATAAAGAAAATAAAATTACAGAATATTCAGCGGATCATATCATTATTGCTACTGGAGCACGTTCTCGTGAGTTGCCAAACTTGCCACAAGATGGAGTAAAAGTAATTGGCTACAGACAAGCAATGACGTTACCAAAACAACCAAAATCGATGATAATTGTGGGTTCTGGTGCAATAGGAGTAGAGTTTGCTCATTTTTATAATGCAATGGGGACTGAAGTTACTATTGTAGAATTTATGCCAAATATTGTTCCTGTTGAAGACGAAGATATTTCGAAACAAATGGAGCGTTCTATGAAAAAAGCTGGAGTGAAAATCATGACATCTTCTTCTGTAGAAAAAATAGACACTTCAGGAAAAGGAGTAAAAGCATTTGTAAAAACAGCTAAAGGCGAGGAAACTATTGAGGCTGACATATTACTTTCGGCAGTTGGAATTAAAACAAACATAGAAAATATAGGTTTAGAAGAAGTAGGAATTTCTACTGATAAAGATAAAATTTTAGTAAACGCATTTTCACAAACGAATATTCCAGGTTATTACGCTATTGGAGATGTTACTCCAGGTCAAGCATTGGCTCACGTAGCTTCTGCTGAAGGAATAAACTGTGTTGAAAAAATTGCTGGATTGCATGTAGATCCAATCGATTACGGAAATGTTCCTGGTTGTACGTATGCAACACCAGAAATTGCTTCAGTAGGTTTGACAGAAAAACAAGCAAGAGAAAAAGGATACGAATTGAAAATTGGTAAATTTCCATTTTCTGCTTCAGGAAAAGCAAAAGCTTCTGGTACACCGGATGGTTTTGTAAAAGTTATTTTTGATGCAAAATATGGAGAATGGTTGGGTTGTCACATGATTGGTGCTGGCGTTACAGATATGATTGCGGAAGCAGTTGTAGCTCGTAAACTAGAAACCACGGGTCATGAAATCCTAAAAGCGATTCACCCACATCCAACAATGAGTGAAGCAGTTATGGAAGCCGTGGCTGATGCTTATGGAGAAGTAATCCATTTGTAATTAGATTGTTAGAAAGTTAGAATTTTTGACATCTTAGATTATAGTAACCGTTTTGTGAAAGCAAAGCGGTTTTTTCATGATACAAAATATTGACTGTTAGGTGTTTGAAATTAATTCAATTAAATAAAATCAAAGTAATGTAACTTTTATAATAAGCAGTCGTATAATAATAGATTCTATATTTTTAATCAGAATAATTTTAACAAATAAATATAAAAAAATGACAAGTATTTTTGATTTTTGGTGGATAATCTTAATTGTTTTATCTGTTCTTTTTTACAAATTCGTTTTGCGAGTGTTTTTTGGAATGGTCATCGTTCCTGAGGATAAAATTGGTTTAGTTACCAAAAAATTCGTTCTTTTTGGAGCTGATAAATCACTTCCAGATAGCAGAATTATTGCTACAAAAGGAGAAGCTGGTTTTCAAGCTCAAACATTGGCTCCTGGATTGTATTGGGCAATGTGGATTTGGCAATATTCAGTAGACATGACCTCATTTACAATTATTCCTGAAGGAAAAATTGGATTAATCTTAAGTAAAGATGGGAAAGAGATTCCAACTGGTCGTATTTTAGCAAGAAAAGTAGCAAGTGATAACTTTCAAGATGCAAAAGCATTCTTAGATAATGGTGGGCAAAAAGGACGTCAAACCGCATTTATTACTACTGGATCTTATCGTATTAATACTTTTCTTTTTGAAATTGTTATTGCCGATCAAATTAAGATTTTTGAAAATATGATTGGAATCGTAACTGCATTAGATGGTGAACCGATTACTCAAGGTCAAATAGCTGGTACAAATGTAGATGGGCATAATAATTTTCAAGATTGTGATGAATTTTTGAATAAAGGAGGAAATAGAGGTTTGCAACCTCAAGTAATGCTTGCTGGATCGTATTATATTAATACATGGGCGTTTCAGATTGAACAAAACCCAATGACTGATGTACAAATAGGTTATGTTGGAGTAGTAATTTCATATATTGGAGAAGATGGATTAGATGTTACAGGAGAACATTTCAAACACGGAAATATTGTATCAAAAGGGCAACGTGGAGTTTGGATGGAACCACTTGGACCAGGAAAATATGCGTTAAATAAATATACAACTAAATTAGAGCCAGTTCCTACAACAAACCTAGTCCTAAATTGGGCAGATGCACGTAGCGAATCTCATAATCTAGATCATAATTTATCTACAATAACTGTACGTTCGAAAGATGGTTTTCCCTTTAATTTAGATGTGTCACAAATTATTCATGTTCCAGCTAACGAAGCGCCTAAGGTTATTGCACGTTTTGGTAGTATGACAAATCTTGTTTCTCAGGTTCTAGAACCAACAATTGGAAATTATTTTAGAAACTCAGCTCAAGAAAGCGATGTGATTTCATTTTTAAGTACAAGAAAAGAACGTCAAGAATCTGCAAAAAATCATATCAAAGTGGTTTTAGATGAATACAATGTTAATGCAGTAGATACTTTAATTGGAGATATTGTGCCTCCAGAATCTTTGATGAAAACTTTGACTGATAGAAAAATTGCAGAAGAAGAACAAAAAACATATCAAACCCAAAAGATGGCACAAGAACAACGTCAGGGAATGGAAAAAGAAACTGCTATTGCAGATATGCAAAAAGAAATTGTAAAAGCTTCACAAAGTGTTGAAATTGCACAACGAACAGCAGATGCAACTGTAAAAAAAGCAGAAGGAGATGCTACCAGTTTAAAATTGAATGTAAATGCTGAAGCTGAAGCTACAAAAATGAGAGCTAATGCAGAAGCAGAAGCTACGAAAGCTAGAGCAGGAGCACAGGCAGAAGCTACAAAACTTACTGCAAGTGCTGAGGCTGAAAGAATTTCTAAAACTGGTTTAGCTGAAGCTGAAAAAATTATGGCAGTTGGTAAATCTACTGCTGAAGCTTATCAATTACAAGTTTCCGCTATGGGTGAAGATAATTTTGCAAAATATAAAATTACCGAAGAAATAGGCAAAGGAAATATTAAAGTTATTCCTGATGTTTTAATCACTGGTACAAATGGTTCTGAAGGAGGAATTAGCGGATTGCTAGGTATGAAACTAATGGAAATGATGGATGCAAATAGTGAGAATCAAAATACTAAGAAAAAATAATTTTTAACTTGAATATTATACATCCGTCTTGTTGCAAAACAAGACGGATTTTTTTATAAACCTAAACTAAGTTTTTTCTAAACGTTTTTCTCTTGCAAATAATCTTTGGGTCAAAATTTTTCCAAAGTAATTGTATAGCCAAATTATCTGCTAATTCGGGAGTTCGAATGCAGTTTTTTATTCCCATTTTGGTAAATGTTGTATGATACTCTTTAAAAATAATTGCTGTTGCTCCTTTGTTTTGGTAATCAGGATGAACACCAATGAGATAAAAAAGAACATCTTTACTATTTTTTTTTGCATTTAATAAGTGAAGAAATCCAAAAGGAAATAATTTTCCATTTGTTTTTTGTAATGCTTTAGAAAAACTAGGCATTACAATGGCAAAAGCAATTAGATTTCCATCTTTATCTTCTACATATTTTATAAATTCGGGATTAATAAAACTAATGTATTTTTTTTTAAAATATTCTTTCTGCGTATCTGAAATAGCTACAAAAGATGACAAACTAGCATAGGAAGTATTAAACAAATCGAACATTTTATCTACGTAGGGCATTACCTCTTTTGTAGATTTAAAATTGATTGGTTTTAGTTGGTATCTTTTTTTGATTAATTCTTGGGCTTTATCAAAATATTCAAGTTTTACATTCTCAAACGGGAATTTATTTTCGTGATATATTTTTTCAGTACTATAACCTAACTGCTCGAAATGATTTACGTAGTATGGAAAATTATACCACGTAACCATAGTTCCTATTTCTTCATAACCCTCAGTAAGAACACCTACTTTGTCAAGGTTAGAAAATCCCATAGGTCCTTCTACATACTCTAGATTGTTTTTGCGCCCTAGTTCATATACTTTTTCGAGTAAAGCTTTTGTAACTTCAATATCATCAATAACATCAAACCAACCAAACCGGACTTTCTTTTTTTGTTGGGCATTTACTTCACTCCAATTTATAATAGTAGCTATTCTTCCTACAATTTCATTGTTTTTATAGGCTAGAAAAAAGTAGGCTTCTGCATTTTCGAAAGCTGGATTTTTAGTCTTATCAAAAGTTTCAAGTTCGTCAGCAATAATAGGTGGAACCCAGTATTTATTGTTTTTATATAAAGAAAAAGGAAATTTTATATAATCTGTTAATTCACTTTTAGTTAGGGCTTCTTTTATTACAATCATATTTAATTTTTTTTATCGCCACTTTCAATTTCGTCTAATCTTTTTTGATCTTTTGGTTTGGTTTTGTCGTCTTTACCTTTTTCTTCTTCTTTTCCTTCTTTAATTTTTATGTCTTTGTAGTTCTCTCTAAATCGCCATGACATACCTATTCCTCCATAAAAAATGCTAGGTGTACTTTTTGTGCTTGTTCCAAGAGATGCGTCTATTTGTATATCCTTGTCAAAAAGATAAGCAGCACCACCTCTTAAAACAAAATCAGAATAAAAAGTTCCTTTGTAGCCTTGGTTTTCTATAAATAGTGATAAATGTTCGTTGATACCTCTTGTAAGAGTCATTACATAGTTTAAACTTTTAAATTCTGTAGCAATTTTATCATAAGCTATATTAGTTACTAAAACCCATCTTGTTCCAAAATGATTTTGGGCAATTAGCATCACTTTCGGGCTAACTTGTGGTTCTTTTAGTGTTGTGAAGTTAAATGGGTTATCAGAAAAATTTAGATTTACACCAGCATAACCAGAAAGAGCAGGAATAAATTCTTTCCATTTTATTTTAAAACTATGATTGGCTTTCCAGCTATAAATATTTGGTTTCTCTTCTTTTTTGTTTTTAAAAGGATCATAAATTAAGTATTTAGCACCAAAAGTTAGTTGCCTTACAGCACTTCTGTTTTCAGTAACAAAATTAGATTTGTATTTGTCAAACTGATATTGAAAGTCCCCAATAAGCTCTAATTGTTCAAAAAACAACCCCCAACGAAGTTGTACATCGGCGTTGAAACCAGAAGCTTTATAGTCTAGAAGTTCGTGTTTCTCAGTTATATAGTTCATTCCTCCTTCAGCTTGAAACACAGATTTACCAACTGAAAATGCCATCATAGATTTTCCAGGTCTATTTGAGTTTATTTCTTCAGTAAATTGAGAATAGGTTGAAACGGTTATTAATAAAACGCCAATGAGTGTTATAGATTTGAATAATTTCATAAAAAATTAATTTTGTAAACCAAATGTAATATATTTTATCATTATTTTAAGAATCAAAATTTAATTTTAAAATATAGTTTTGTTATTTTTGAAGAAAATTTATACAATGCAAGAAGCGTCTTTTAATGGTTTTTTTAAAACAATTATATATATGATTGGATTTTATTATCTAGTCAAATTTTTGGGACGAATATTTTTACCAATACTTTTAAAAAAAGTAGTTGATAAAGCCCAAGATAATTTTAATAAACACCAAGGTCAAAATCCTTTTAATCAAACAAATAATCAAGATTCTCAAACTTCCAAAAAAGAGAATCCAAAACCTACAAAACAAGTGGGAGATTATATAGATTACGAAGAAGTGGAGTAGATTTCAGGTTAAGAATATTAGACAGCTACATAAAAAGCTAAAATCTAAAATCTAAAATCTAAAATTTTCCTATCTTCACGCCTTATTTGATTCAATTTAAGTTTTTATGAATAAACTGCAACGTTTTTATCCGCATGCATTGGCTGTTTTAGCCTTTGCACTAGTTTCATTAATTTATTTTTATCCTGTTTTGCAAGGAAAAAAAATCCTTCAGTCAGATATTGTGCAATATACTGCAATGGCTAAGGAGCAGAATGATTTTAGAGCAGAGAATCATGCAGAGCCGTACTGGACAAATTCTGCTTTTGGCGGTATGCCAACTTATCAGTTAGGTGCACATTATCCTCACAATTATATTAAAAGTATTGATGGATTGTTACGATTTTTGCCACGTCCTGCCGATTATATGTTTTTATATTTCTTAGGATTTTATATTTTGCTTTTAGTGATGAAAGTAAACCCACTGAAAGCTTTTTTTGGAGCCTTAGCCTTTGGGTTTTCTACTTATCTAATAATTATACTTGGTGTTGGTCACAATGCAAAAGCACATGCAATTGCTTATATGCCATTAGTTATAGCAGGTGTTTTATTAGTTTTTCAACAAAAAAAATATATTCTTGGAGGTTTGTTAACATTGTTTGCAGCTGCATTAGAAATTAATGCCAATCACTTTCAAATGACTTACTATCTTCTACTATTTTTATTGATTGTATCAATTTATTTTATTTACAAAGGTATAAAAAACAAAGAGTACAAATCACTTTTATTCAGTTTAGGGACTTTTGCAATAGCTGGTTTGTTTGCAATTGGAGCAAATACCACAAGTTTATTAGCAACATCTGAATATGCTAAAGAAAGCACAAGAGGTAAAAGCGAATTAACTTACAATCCTGATGGTTCAAAAAGCAATAATGCTGGAACAATGACTTATGATTATATTACAGAATACAGTTACGGTATAGCCGAAAGTTTCAACTTAATTTCACCTCGAATTTTTGGAGGCTCAAATAGTGAAAATCTAGGAACTGATTCTGCAATGTATGAATATGCAATAGCTCAAAATGTCCCTGAAGACCAAGCAAAAGAAATAGTAAAAGGCTTACCAACTTATTGGGGAGATCAACCTATTGTTGCGGCACCAGCTTATATTGGCGCTATAGTTTTCTTCTTGGCAGTTTTGGCTTTGTTTTGTGATAATCGAAAAATAAAATACATTTTTCTTGCTGGAGCTTTAGTTTCCTTGTTGCTTTCTTGGGGAAAAAACTTCTCTTTATTGACAGATTTCTTTATCAGTTTTATACCAATGTATGATAAATTTAGAGCAGTTTCGTCTATACAAGTTATACTCGAAATATGTATGCCAGTATTGGCAATTATGGGATTGCAATCCTTTTTTAAATTAGAAGAGAAAGAAAAATGGACAAATTTGTGGAAATCTGCTTCAGTAAGTATCGGTATTTTAGCTTTGTTATTTGTTTTTAAAGGAAGTTTTAGTTTTGCTGGTGGAAGTGATAATTATTTTATGGAATCGTATGGTCCAGAATTTATTGAAGCATTAAAAGTAGATAGAAAATCGATGTTTTCAGCCGATTTATTGCGTTCATCCTTCTTGATTTTAGTAGTTTTCGGAGTGATGTGGTTATCTATAAAAAATACAGTTTCTCATAAAGTTGCAGTAATTATTGTGGGAATTATTATGATTGCCGATTTGTTTTTTATTGATAAAAACTATCTGAATTCTTCTAGTTTCGTAAATGCTCACGAAGTAGATCAACCTTATGAAGAGACGTCTTATGATAAAGCTATTTTAGAAGATAAATCATATTATCGGGTTTTTGAAGTTTCTCAAAACGTAATGAGCGATACGAGAGCGTCTTATTTTCATAAGTCTATAGGTGGTTATAGCGCTGTGAAACCTAGAAGAATGCAAGAATTATTCGATTATCAGATTTCTAAAAATAATATGGAAGTTGTAAATATGTTGAATGTAAAATACCTAATTCAAACCAACGAAAAAGGAGAAAAAATAACGATTAAAAGTACAGCAGCTAATGGTAATGCTTGGTTTGTAAAAGAAGTAAAACTTGTGAATTCTGCTGATGCTGAAATGAAATCTTTGGACAAATTAGAAACAAAAAACATAGCAATTATTAATTCTAAAGATTTTAATGTAAAAACCCAAAATTTTATAAAAGATTCAACTTCAACAATAAAACTAACTTCATACGCACCAAACGAGCTAAAATACATTTCTAATAATACTAATATTGGTTATGCAGTTTTCTCCGAGATGTATTACAAAAATGGTTGGAATGCCTATATTGATGGGAAACTGTCAGGTCATGAAAGAGTAAATTATGCTTTGAGAGGTTTAGCAATTCCCGCTGGAAAACATGCAATAGAATTCAAATTTGAGCCACAAGTGGTAAAAACAGGAAGCATGATTTCATTAATAAGCTTTATTGGAATTTTACTATTATTAGGCGGAGGAATTTATTATGAAACTAGAAAAATGGAAAGTTAATTTATTCGTATATTTAATAAAAAAATGAGAAGTAGCAAACTAAATTACGGCGATCCTAAATCTTTAGAGAATAAAAGATTAGATGAAATAAAAAAACTTTCATATCTAGAAAGATTAGAAAGGTTATTTGCTATTTTAGAAGTTACTTATATGTTGAAAACTGCCAAAAAAGTACAATTCAAAACTAAATGAATCAACAAATAGTAGATATTTGGAAATATTTTTTTCAATTCAATGTTCGTTACATTACCATTGGAGGATTTGCTGTTAATATATATGGATACAATAGAGCTACAGGAGATATTGATATTTATTTAGATGACACTAAAGAAAATCGTATCAATTTGCGACATGCTTTTATAGAAATTGGTTTGGGAGATTTTGAATCAATCGAAACCATGCAATTTATTCCTGGTTGGACCGATTTTACTTTAAGTTATGGTTTAAGATTAGATATAATGACAAGTGTAAAAGGCTTAGAAGACAAACCATTTGACACTTTATTAGAATCTGCTACCGTTGTTATGATTGATGATGTTCCAGTAAAATTCATAGATTACGACAACTTAATTATTGCTAAAAAAGCAACCAACAGAAAAAAAGATATTTTAGATATCGAAGAACTAAACAAATTAAATAATCCAGAGAAATAGTTTGAAAAACTTATTATACATAGCACTTGGTGGTGGTTTGGGTAGCGTTTTGCGTTACTTAACTTCTGTGGTTATGAATAAGTATGTACAATCTAATTTTCCGTATGCCACTTTTGTGACTAACATTGTAGGTTGTTTACTCATCGGATTATTTTTTGGCTATTTAGAAAAACAAAATGCGATTTCTCAGGATTTAAAATTCTTTTTAATTACCGGACTTTGTGGTGGTTATACTACATTCTCGACTTTTTCTCATGAAAATGTACAATTGCTGCAAACCAATCAAATTCTAATACCTTTTTTATATATTAGCTTGAGTGTTTTCTTAGGATTAATGGCTACTTGGTTTGGACTTACAATTGCCAAAGCATTATGAAAAAAGTACTAATAATAACCTATTATTGGCCGCCAGCTGGAGGGCCAGGTGTGCAGCGATGGTTAAAATTTGTAAAATATTTACCCGATTATAACATTCAGCCGATAGTTTATGTTCCTGAAAATCCAACGTATCCAATTGTAGATGAAGGTTTGGTTAATGAGGTTTCGGATAAAGCAATTGTCCTAAAAAATCACATTTTTGAACCTTACCAATTGGCTTCAGTTTTCTCCAAAAAAAGTACAAAAGGAATTAGTTCTGGGATTATTCCGAATCAGAAAAAACAAACTTTTTTGCAAAAAATATTGCTTTGGATTCGAGGTAATTTGTTTATTCCTGATGCTAGATTTTTATGGGTAAAACCGTCAGTTAAATACCTAAAAAAATATATTCAAGAAAACAATATTGACACCATAATTACTTCTGGACCACCACACAGTTTGCATTTAATTGGTTTGAAATTAAAGCAAAATTTGAATATAAAATGGTTCGCTGATTTTCGGGATCCTTGGACAACTATTGGCTATCATTCTGCTCTAAAACTATCTACTTATACTCAAAAAAAACATAAAGAATTAGAACGAAAAGTACTGAATTCAGCCGATACTATTATTGTAACTAGTAAAACTACAAAAGCAGAATTCCAACAGATTACTCAAAAACCAATCGAAGTAATTACCAATGGTTATGATGTTGAAAATGTATCTAAACAAGTACTAGACGAAAAATTTACTTTAGCGCACATTGGCTCTTTTTTATCGGACAGAAATCCTATTATTCTATGGGAATCTTTGCAGGAATTAATTACAGAAAACGAATTATTTGCTCAATCTTTTCAGTTGAAACTGATAGGAAAAGTGAGTCAAGAAATTTTAGATACTATTGAAGCTTTTAATCTAAATTCTTATGTAAATAATTTGGGCTATGTTTTCCATATTGAAGCGATTGAACATCAAAGGAAATCACAGGTTTTAGTGCTAATTGAGATAGATTCTGCTGAGACTAAAAGTATCATTCCAGGAAAATTATTTGAATATATGGTGTCTGAAAGACCGATACTTGCTATTGGTCCAAAAGATTCCGATTTTGCTGAAATTATCACTTCAACTAATACGGGAGTTTTCTTTACATACAAAGAAAAAGAACGATTAAAAAGTCAAATTTCAACTTATTTTCAATTGTTTTTAGAGCAAAATCTAAAAGTTTATCCAGTTGGATTACAACAATATTCCAGAAAAATTTTGACGGATAAATTGGCGAAAATGCTAAAATAATTATGAAATACATTTTAATTTTATCTTGCTTTCTATTGTTTTCTTGTTCAAATAAAATTCCTTTTGACAAAGCAAAATGGAATGTGAAAGAGGACGTTTTTTATGATTATCGAGAATTTATGATTGATGATTTATTATCAAAAAAAATTATAATTGGTAAGAATATTCAAGAGTTAGAAGATTTATTTGGAAAATTAGAAGTCTTGGAAGAAGAGAATAATAAAATTATTGTTCAAAATATTGTAACTGATTTTGGATTTGATATTGACCCGATTAAAACGGTTAATCTTGTTATTTATTTAAATGAAAATGATGTTGCAATTAAAACGGAACTTGTAAAATGGGAAAAATAAAGCATAAATTTTAAAAATGGGAATAGTACAAAGTCAATCTATAAAAAACACCATCATTACCTTTTTCGGATTCGGGATTGGAGCAATTAATGCGTTGTTTTTGTACACTACTTTTCTCGGAAAATTGCATTACGGAATTGTGGCTACGGTACTTTCGTTTGCTAATATTATGATGCCAATCATGGCTTTTGGGGCTCAAAATACGTTAATTAGATTTTTTTCGCATTATAAAACAGAGAAAGAAAAAGAAGAATTTTTAACTTTTATGTTATTCTTGCCTTTGGCTTTGGCTGTTCCATTTGGTGTAATTTTTTATATTTTTTACGAACAAATTTCAGCCATCTGGGTAGTTGAAAACCCCACTTTGAGACCATTTTTCTGGACAATTCCAATCGTAGGCTTGTTTATGGCTTATTTCGAGATTTTTTATGCTTGGGTAAAAGTCCACATGCAATCGGTAATTGGAAATTTAATAAGTGAAGTGTTTGTTAGGTTGATTGTTATGAGTTTATTATTTGCTGTTCATTTTGATTGGATTACAAAAGATACTTTTGTTTATTGTCTTGTTCTTGCTTATTTTGTACAGCTTCTAGCAATGAAAATTTATGCGTTTTCTGTAAAAATGCCTGTTTTTAGATTCGTAATCCCAGAGAATTTAAAAGATATTGTTCAGTATTCTTTTTTTATCATTGTTTCTGGTGGTATCGCTGTAATGTTGGTCGATTTTGATAAAGTTATGATTCCGCATTATATGCATGTTAGCAATAACAGTTTATATGCAGTTGCCATATTTATATCGACCGTAATTGTTGTGCCAAGTCGTGCTATGACACAAATTGTGGCTCCAATTACAGCCAAATTAATGATTGAATACAAACATGATGAGCTGAATGATTTGTACAAAAAAAGTGCTATCAATCTGCAAGTTATAGGCGGATTTATTATGATGCTTATCTTTTTGAATATTAAAGAATTGTATCAGATAATTCCAAAAGATTATAGTGGCGGAATTTGGGTAGTTTTTATGATTGGATTGTCAAAATTTTATGATGCACTTCTAGGAAATAACAATTCGATTATTGTAAATACAAAGTATTATAGAACAGTTTTATTGTTTGGGATTTTCACCGTTTTTTTGATGATTGTTTTGAATATGATTTTTATTCCGAAGTATGGAATTGAAGGTTCCGCATTTGCTACCTTACTAACCGTGATGATATACAATACAATCAAACTTATTTATGTGGTTAGGAAAATGAATTTGTATCCGTTTACGATGCGAACTTTGTATTCGTTAGGGATTTTGACGGTTTGTTTTTTGTTATTTTATTTCTGGGATTTTCCTTTTCATCCCATTGTAAATATTGGTTTTAAATCGCTTTTGATTACTATTTTTTATGTTTTTGTAAATTATAAACTAAAAATTTCGGAAGAGTTTAATCAGGTTGTTACTGCAATCATGAAAAAGGCTCGAATATCCTAGCCCAGATGGAAACGGCATCCTTTTTCTTGCTCCTTTAGCAAGGAAAAGATAGAGTGTACAGCTGGATTAGCTCCTAAAAAAAAATAAAAGCTCCACTGTTATTGCTAACGAGTGGAGCTTTGTAAACAAACCAACCTAACCAAATTTATAGGTAACCAGCCTAAAAATTATTTCTTTTCTTCTCTTTTTTCTTCTTCACGATCTTCAATTTTTGCTTTAGTACCATCAGTTTTGTAATAGTAGTAATCGTCTTGATTTGAAGATTCGTTGCTGTAGTTACCATTATTATTTGTGTAACCATTGTGTCCGTTTCCGTGAGTATTTGAATATCCAGAATATCTTTTTACAGTTCCGAAAATATCTACAATTTCGCCTCTACGGTTGTATATAATTTGTAGTCCACCCACTTGAGAAAGAGCAAAACGATTGTATCGCATATATACAGTCCCAATTCTACTTACTCTATCGTTAAAATCGTAGTTAATGAAAGTGTTTCCTACTCTACGAACTCTACCAAAAGCATCGTGCTCGATACGAACTCCGTAATTTTCAGGTCTTCGGTTCACTTCAATAGTCACTCTTTTTCCTGCTGATTTGTAGTGGTAATCACCATGAGAATCATCTGGTCGAGTATTAAAATCGAATTCACCATTTGGGAATACAAAAAACTCAATTCCTCGCTCAGTAAATGATATAGGCTCCTCGAAGCTAAATCTCGCTATTGTTGTATTGTCAGAAAATACAGGATTTTCTGACGCATTTGCCATACTTCCTACCAGGAAGATGCTGGCTACTAAAAGAGTAATTTTTTTCATGATACAATAATTTAATAGTTTGCTTACTCTTTCGATTTTCGGCTTTCTCGAACAAGAATTTTACTTGTTGTATAGGTATAACCAATTTGCGTGCCAAAAATTAAAAGTACATTATGTTTAATATTGATTTTTATTTAAATAATTGATAATTAAACTGTTAAAACTGAATATTTATTGTTTATTTTTACACATATTTTTTGTATATTTGCTAAACCCAAAGCCTACTAATTATTATGAAAACAATTACGCAGAAGTTTATAATTATTTTTTTATTTACCATTAATGGTCTTTTTGCACAAACTTTCGTGCAAGCTTATGCAGATATTGCCAACCAAGTTTCTCAAACTAATGTTACATCAAACCTTACTGACTTTGAGGGATTTGGTATGAAAAGGCGCGGTACATCAGCATTAACCAATACGTTAAATTGGCTAAATACCAAGTATGGTAGTTATGGATATACTTCAACACAAATTGTAGAAGATCCTTATACTTATTCTGGTTCTCCTGTAACAGTAAAAAATCTAGTGGTTACAAAAGTTGGAACATTATATCCTAATATTTTTGTAATTGTTTGTGCACACTATGATTCTATAAACGGTTCCGGTACAAATGATAATGGAAGTGGTACAACTGTATTGCTTGAAATGGCTCGATTATTACAAAATATCCCGACAGAATATTCTATAAAATTCATACATTTTTCTGGAGAAGAAGACGGATTGTATGGAAGCCAACATTTTGTATCTGATGTTGTAAATAGTACTGTTCCTAAGATGAATATTAGATTGGTTTTTAATATTGATGAAGTAGGAGGTATAGCAGGAATGACTAATAATAATATTGTTTGCGAACGTGATATGGGAAATCCTGCAACAAATAATGCACTTTCTAATACTAAAACAAATGAGTTGATTACTTGTGTAGGATTGTATTCTTCGTTAAGTACAACATTAGCAGCTGCTTACTCTTCCGATTATATGCCGTTTGAAGAAAATAATGAAGTAATAACAGGTTTTTTTGAAAAAAATGAAACTACCCATGCCCATACTGCTAACGATTTATTAGTTAATATGGATCCAGTATATGTTTATAATGTTACAAAAGCAGGAGTTGGTGCTTTACAACATTTCGCAATTGCAAGTACAGCCTTGTCTAATGAAGATTTTAATTCTGATTTTCAAGTGAGTTTTTTCCCAAATCCGACTAAAGATTTCATTAATATTAATTTAGGGACATTAACTGAAAAAGAATATCAATTTTCATTGATAGATATAAATGGGAAAGTAGTTTTAGAAAAAACGATTACAAATCCTAATCAGTTAGAAAAAATAAATATTACTAGCCTTATTAAAGGACTTTATTTAGCAATACTAAATGCTGGTGAGAAAAAAATAAGTAAGAAAATTGTAATAGAATAATTATATTTTTCCCACAGATTCACTGATTTTAAAAAAATATATAATCAGTGAACCCAATTTCACAAATTCAGATATATTATAAAATCAGTGTCATTTTTATAAATTAAAATCTTTTATTAATCTTTGAATCTGTGGTAAAAAAATCTAGTTATTTACAACTTCTCCTTCAAATATTTTCCTGTAACTGATTTTTTATTTTTTGCAATTTCTTCTGGAGTTCCTTCAGCAAGTATTTGTCCACCATTTTCGCCTCCTTCAGGACCAAGATCGATAACCCAATCTGCACATTTTATCATGTCTAGATTGTGTTCGATAACAATAATAGAATGCCCTTTTTCGATTAAAGCATTAAACGATTTGAGTAATTTCTGAATATCATGAAAATGTAATCCCGTTGTTGGTTCATCAAAAACAAATAAAGCTTTTTCTTTGGTCGCGCCTTTTACTAAAAAAGTAGCGAGTTTTATTCTTTGTGCTTCGCCACCAGAAAGTGTCGATGATGATTGTCCTAATTGCACATATCCCAAACCAACATCTTGCAAAGGCTGTAATTTTTGCGAAATTTTAGTTTGTTTTGTGTCAATAAAAAAGGTTAACGCCTCGTCGATAGTCATCGTCAGAATATTATCGATATTTTTTCCTTCAAAAGTAACTTCAAGCACTTCTTTTTTGAAACGTTTGCCGTTGCAAGTTTCACAAGGCAAAGAGACATCTGCCATGAAAACCATCTCAACATTGATAGATCCTTCTCCTTTGCAGGTTTCGCAACGACCACCATCAACATTAAACGAAAAATGTTTGGCTTGATAACCGCGATTTTTAGAGAGTTTTTCTTTGGCATACAACTCTCGAATATCATCGTAAGCTTTGATATAAGTTACTGGATTAGAACGGGAACTTCTTCCAATTGGGTTTTGATCTACATATTCGATATGATGGATTTTGTGATAAAAACCACGCATTTCAGTAAACTGACCAGCTTTTTCGCCCACGCCATCAATCTTTTTTTGCATCGCTGGAAAAAGTATTTTCTTAACCAAAGTACTTTTTCCTGAACCCGAAACGCCTGTAATTACCGTAAGCATTTCTAACGGAAACTTAACATCTACATTTTGTAAATTATTCTCACGAGCACCTAATATTTCGATATAAGTAGAGGATTTTCGTCTGGTTTTTGGCACTGAAATTTCTAAATCTCCGTTTAAATATTTTGCTGTTAATGATGATGATTTCAATATTTCATCAAAAGTGCCTTGCGCAACGAGTTCTCCACCAAAAGTTCCTGCTTCTGGACCAATATCAATAATCATATCGGCGGCTTTCATAATATCCTCATCGTGTTCGACCACAATTACAGTATTTCCTAAATCACGAAGTGAAAGCAATACTTTGATTAGCCTTTCGGTATCTTTTGGATGTAAACCAATACTTGGTTCGTCTAGAATATACATAGAACCTACTAAGCTACTTCCTAGGGATGTTGCCAAGTTAATTCGTTGTGATTCTCCACCAGATAATGTAGCTGAGTTTCTATTTAAGGTTAAATAATCTAAACCAACTTCTTGCAAAAATGACAATCGGCTGTTTATTTCTATGAGTAGTCGCTTAGCAACTTTCGTATCGTATTCAGACAATTCCATCCCTGCAAAAAACTGGATTGTATTTTTTATTGGTAAATCGACTAATTCAGGAAGTGTTTTTCCATTTATTTTTATATTATAAACTTCTTGACGAAGTCTTTTTCCTTTGCAAGCATGACATTTTGTTTTTCCTCGATAACGAGAAAGCATGACGCGATTTTGTATTTTATAGTTTTTTTCTTCTAGCTCTTTGAAAAAGTTATTAAGCCCTTGAAAATAATTATTTCCTTTCCAAACCAAATCTTTCTGTTCATCAGTCAGTTGAAAATAAGGCTTGTGTATAGGGAAATCGAACTTATGACTGTTGTTCACTAATTCGTCACGAAACCAACCCATACTTTCGCCACGCCAAGGAAATATAGCATTTTCATAAACAGATAAGGCAGTATTTGGAATCACTAATTCTTCGTCAATACCAATAATATTTCCGTAACCTTCGCAAACAGGGCAAGCTCCATAAGGATTATTGAAACTGAATAAATGAACATTGGGTTCTAGAAAAGACATTCCATCTAATTCAAAATTTGAACTGTATGTATATTTTTTATCTGAATTTACTTCATGTAACGAACAAATTCCTTTGCCTTCATAAAAAGCGGTTTGCACAGAATCTGCTAGTCTATTAAAGAAATCTTCCTCTCCAGAAGTTTCAGGCCGTACAACTATTCTATCAATAACTAAAAGTATATCTTTATTATCTAATGAATGTTGGTCAATTTCATCCAAACGTATCATTTCATTAGTAACTAAAATTCTTGCAAAACCTTGCTGTAATAGTACTTTAAGCTTGTCTTCTAGTTTGCGACCTTCTTCCAAATGAATAGGAGCAAGGAGCAACCATTTGCTATCTAAATCGAATGTTTTTATGTCGTTTATAACATCAGAAACTGTATTTTTTTTAACTTCAAGACCAGAAAGAGGTGAAATAGTTTTCCCAATTCTTGCATATAATAATTTTAGATAATCGTATATTTCTGTAGAAGTTCCAACTGTTGAACGAGCATTAGTAGTATTAACTTTCTGCTCAATTGCAATTGCAGGAGCAATACCTTTTATATATTCTACTTTTGGCTTGTCTAATCGTCCTAAAAATTGTCTCGCATAAGATGACAGACTTTCTACATACCGGCGTTGACCTTCGGCATACAAAGTATCAAAAGCTAAGCTAGATTTTCCTGAACCTGATAAACCCGTAATAACGACTAATTTATTACGAGGTATCGCAACATCAAGGTTTTTCAAATTATGAATTTGAGCACCTTTTATAATAATATTTTTTTTAGGTTCTAGAGTAGAAATATCAGTTTGCATACAGAAAAATCAATTTTAACAAAGGTAATCATTTCTAAAAATAGAAATAGTATTAATAGTAATTCAATTTTTTGAAATTTAAGTTTTTTGAATTTAATTTTGTTAACTAACTTTTTTATCTTTGAAAGATTACCAAACCAAAACCAACTTATGTTAAAATACATTCTCTCCTTAGACCAAGGAACGACGAGCAGTCGCTCAATTTTATTTGATAAAAATGGAAACGTAATAGCAACAGCTCAAAAGGAATTCGATCAAATTTTTCCTCAACCAGCATGGGTAGAACACAACCCGATGGAAATTTGGGAAACACAAGTCGCTACTATTCATGAAGTAATAAAATCTGCTAATATTTCAGTTTTAGAGATTGCAGCAATTGGTATCACAAACCAGAGAGAGACAACAGTTATTTGGGACAAAAATACAGGAGAACCAATATATAATGCTATTGTTTGGCAAGATAGACGAACTGCATCTTTTTGTGATGAACTTAATGCAAAAGGAGTAGACAAAACGATACAGCAAAAAACAGGATTAGTTGTCGATGCTTATTTTAGTGGAACAAAAGTAAGATGGATACTAGATAATGTAGCTGGAGCAAGAGAGAAAGCTGCAAATGGAGAATTGTGTTTTGGTACAATAGATACATGGTTACTTTGGAAATTGACTAATGGAAAAGTTCACGCAACCGATGTTAGTAACGCTAGCCGAACCATGCTTTGCAATATTTCTAATTGCGAATGGGATAATGAGTTACTAGAAATTCTAAATGTACCAAGTTCAATATTACCAAAAATATGTAGTAGTAGCGAAGTTTACGGATACACAAATATCCTTGATGAAAAAACAGAGATTCCTATTTCAGGAATTGTTGGAGATCAACAAGCTGCATTATTTGGACAATTGTGCACACAACCAGGAATGGTAAAAAACACTTACGGAACAGGTTGTTTTATGCTGATGAATACTGGTGAAAAAATGATTCCGTCATATAATAATTTGCTGACAACAGTTGCTTGGAGAATAAAAGGAAAAACTCATTATGCCCTCGAAGGTAGTGTTTTCATAGCAGGAGCAGTTGTGCAATGGCTTCGTGACGGACTTGGAATCATAAAATCATCGGATGAAATAGAATCATTAGCTCAAAAAGTCGAAACTACCGACGGAGTTTATGTTGTGCCAGCATTTGCAGGACTTGGTGCTCCTCATTGGAATCAACATGCTCGAGGAACCATAACTGGACTAACTCGAGGAAGTAATTCATCTCATATTGCACGAGCCGCACTCGAAAGCATAGCTTATCAAACAATGGATGTGTTAAAGGCTATGGAGGCTGATAGCGGTATTAGTATCAAAGTGTTACGTGTTGATGGTGGAGCTACAAAAAATAATTTATTGATGCAGTTTCAAGCCAATGTTCTTGATACTAAAGTTATTCGTCCGGTAGTAACTGAAATTACAGCACTTGGAGCAGCATATTTAGCAGGTTTAGCAGTTGGTTTCTGGAAATCTGTAGATGAAATACAAGAACAATGGCAAATCGAAAAAGTATTCACCTCAGAAATATCTGATTTAGATAGAAATAATTTGATTAATGGTTGGCAAAAAGCAATTCAAGCAACGGTTTCAATAGCATAATGAAAAGAGAAGAGCAACTAAGAAAATTAGAACAAAATTCAGAGTATGATATCATCATTATTGGTGGTGGTGCAACAGGTTTGGGTTGTGCTATAGATGCTGCTACTCGTGGCTATAAAACACTTTTGTTAGAAAAACATGATTTTGCTAAAGGAACATCTTCTAGAGCCACAAAGCTTGTTCATGGTGGTGTGCGTTATTTGGCACAAGGTAATATTCGTTTGGTTCGTGAAGCACTTCTAGAGAGAGGAAGATTACTCAAAAATGCACCACATGTTTGTAAAACTTTATCATTTGTTATGCCATCTTACAAATGGTACCAAAAATGGTATTATGGAATTGGATTATGGATTTATGAATCACTTTCTGGAAAATTAAGTCTAGGCGCAACTAAATTTTTATCAAAATCAAAAACATTAAGTTACTTGCCAGATGTTTCACAAAATAATCTATCGGGTGGTGTTCTTTATTTTGATGGACAATTTGATGATAGTCGATTAGCAATAAATCTAGCCCAAACTGCTATCGAAAATGGAGCAACTATTATTAATTATTTTGGAGTTTCAAATTTTATAAAATCAGAAAATAAAATTATTGGAGTTACTGCGAAAGACACTTTTACAGGAAAAGAAATCAGTATAAAAGGCAAAGCAATTATAAATGCAACAGGTGTTTTTGCTGACGATGTATTGCAACTTGCCGAAGGAAATTTCCAAAAGACAATTGCACCATCACAAGGAATACATTTAGTAGTAGAAAAGCACTTTTTTGCAGGAAATACTGCGATGATGATTCCAAAAACAGATGACGGACGTATTCTATTTGTAATCCCGTGGCACGATAAACTTATTTTAGGAACAACAGACACACCAATAAAAAAAGTTTCAACCGAACCAAAAGCTTTGCAAGAAGAAATAGATTTTGTAATAAGTCATTTCAATAGATATACAACTTCAGATATAAAATATAGTGATGTAAAAAGTGTTTTTGTTGGTTTACGACCTTTGGCAAAAGTAGAAAACAAAAATGCTACAAAAGTTATGCCTCGTGATCATGTTATCAAAGTTTTACCTTCTGGACTTATTCACGTTACTGGAGGAAAATGGACTACTTATCGAAGCATGGCTGAACACACAATAGATAAAGCCATTCAGTTTGCAGGATTAGATTTTGTGAGTTGTAAAACAAAGCATTTGAAGATTCATGGCTGGTCAGAAAAGATATTAAATTCACATCTTTCAATTTATGGTTCGGATGTAATTTATATACAAGAATTAATTAAAGCAGATAATTCATTAGCCGAAATACTCCACCCAAATTATCCGTATACAAAAGCAGAAGTAGTTTGGTTTATCCAGAATGAAATGGCGCAAACAATAGAAGATATTTTAGCTAGACGAATTAGATTATTATTTATAGATGCAAAAGCCGCAATAGAAACTGCACCAATAATTGCTGATATTTTTATTAAAACTAATGACAAAACAACAACTTGGAAACAACAACAATTAGAAGAATTTAATATTTTAGCAAACAATTATTTAATTCATTAAAAAAACAAACAATTATGAGTCCATTTTTAGCAGAATTACTAGGAACAATGATAATGATTATATTAGGAAACGGTGTTGTTGCCAATGTTGTTTTAGCAAAAACAAAAGGCAATAATAGTGGCTGGATGGTTATTACATTTGGCTGGGCAATTGCAGTTTTTTGTGGAGTTTATATTGCTTCTCATGGTAGTGGAGCACATTTAAATCCTGTTGTTACTATAGCATTGGCTAGTTTTAATAATTTCCCATGGAATGAAGTGCCCATGTATATTGCGGGGCAATTTTTAGGTGCTATGATTGGATCAATAATTGTATATTGTATGCATAAAAACCATTATGACGAAACCGAAGATGCTGGATTGATAAAAGCTACTTTTTGTACAGAACCAGCTATTAGAAATACATTTTATAATGTTCTTTCTGAGATTATAGGGGCATTTGTATTAGTTTTTGGAGTGTTATTTATGACCTCATCAGAAACCTCGTTAGGAACATTAAATGCTTTGCCAGTAGCCTTATTAGTTTTAGGAATTGGACTATCTCTAGGAGGAAGTACAGGTTATGCAATAAATCCTGCGAGAGATTTAGGCCCACGAATTATGCATGCTATTTTGCCTATAAAAAACAAAGGAACCAGCGATTGGGGTTACAGTTGGATTCCTGTTGTGGCACCAATAATAGGTGGTTTGTTAGCTGCATTTCTTTTTAAAGTAATTATGTAATTAGCTGTTTTTTAAAACACTTAACATCGCTACAGCTTTCAATAAGCACTCTTCATATTCATTTTCAGGATTAGATGCTGCTGTAATTGCACTTCCAACGGAAAAAGAAACATATTTTTCATCAGAATTATACAAAATACTTCTAATAACCACATTAAAATCGAAATTGCCAGTAGGAGTAAAATAACCTATTGCTCCACTGTATAATCCACGTTTTGTTTCTTCTAAATCTTCAATAATTTTCATGGCAGAAATTTTGGGAGCACCAGTCATACTACCCATTGGGAATGTTGATTTTATAATATCTACTGGCGAAGTTGTATGCAAAACTTCTGAAATAATTGTCGAAATCATTTGATGCACTTGTTTGAAAGTATGAATCTCGCACAATGCTGAAACTTGAACGGATCCTTTTGTAGCAGTATGCGATAAATCATTTCGAACTAAATCTACAATCATAATATTTTCAGACCGTTCTTTAGTATTTTGTGATAATTCTAGTTTCGATTTTTCATCTTTAATAGTATCAGAAAAACGCTTTGATGTTCCTTTTATAGGCTGCGAAATAACTTTTGTTCCTTCCTTTTTTAAATAGCGTTCAGGTGAAGCCGATAACAAATAATTAGTATTGTTTTTAAAATATACAGCAAATGGAGGCTCTGAAATAGCATTTAGTTTATGGTATATTTCTATTGGATTAATTTCAGTGTTTTTAGCAAAAAACTCCATACAAAAATTTGCTTCATAAATATCTCCACGATGAATATGAGTTAATATTTCACTAACTTTTTCTAAATATTTTTCTTTAGAAATTTGTTGTTCAATTTTAAGATTGGCAATCTGAAATCTGAAATCTAAAATCTGAAATCTAATATTTTCAAAATCGAACTCAACCTCATCATCACACATATTTAAGTAACAAATTTCTAATTGATTTCCTTTTAACAAAAAAAGTTTTTTAGGTTGAAAAAAAAATAAATCAGGAAAATGTAAGCCATCTTGATTGTTTGAAACCAAATCTTCGGTATCATTTTTTAAATCATAAGATAAATAACCAAAAAGCCAATCACGAGTTTGCGACTGGTATTGTTTTAAATCCTCAAAAACATTGTGATAGTCTGTTTTTATTGATGTGAATGCATCAACTGCACAAACACAATCATAACTCGAATATGTATCAGGATAATTATTACTGTCTAGAAAAACGACTTCTCTAAACTGATTCCCCCAAGCCAAAAGTTGCTTTTTGAATAAAATTGGATCTTGTAAATCCTTAAAAATAGATGTTCTCAAATCGAAAATGAATATTTAACAAAATTACAACATTTTCTGACTAATGAATCAAAGTTTTTGGCACAGTTTTTATACGAATTAGAATTATATATTAACAAATAAATTCATATTAAATATTTGATTGAAAACTACCTTATTAGCATTTTTTAAAAACTGTAACCTCAATTAATATTAAATATGAAATTTATGAAAAAAACTCCAACAATCGGTTTGGCATTACTGCTAGTTGCAATTGCCTTTTCTTGCAAAGATCGTGCTGCCGAAGCACCAACAACCGAAGAATCTGCAGCAGTAATGGAAGAATCTGTAACTACTGAAGCAAAATCGGCAACTTCTTCATCGGCGGCTGTCGAACCCATGAACTCTAAGCGAAAAGTTATTAGAACGGCAGACATTAAGTTTAAAGTAAAAAATGTATCCAAATCGACCTACGCCATTGAAGATGCAACTACACAATTTGGTGGATTTGTAACTTATACAAATCTTCAGAGTAATGTGTCTGATAAAGTAGAAACAAAAGTGAGCCAAGATAGCACGCTGGTTACGACTAGGTTTACTGTCGAAAATAACATTACAATTCGAGTTCCAAATACTAGATTAGACACAGTAATAAAAAGCATAGCTAAGCAAATTGATTTTCTAGATTTTAGAGTTATAAAAGCTGATGATGTTACTTTGCAAATGTTGTCTAACGAAATGGCTCAAAATAGAAGCGAAAATTCTGAAAAAAGAATTGAAAAAGCGATTGATACTAAAGGAAAAAAACTCAACAATATTATTGATGCCGAAGACCATCTAGATGATAAAAAATTGCAAAAAGACATACATAAACTCGAAAATTTATCCTTAAAAGATCAAGTGAATTTTAGCACACTTACTTTGCAAATTTACCAGCGAGAAACTGTAAAACAAGAAATGGTTGCTAATGAGAAAAGCATCAATGCGTATAGACCTAATATTGGTTTGCAAATATGGGAGAGTCTTAAAACAGGTTGGTTTATGTTAGAAGGAATTATTGCATTTATAGTTCAATTATGGGGAATAGCATTAATTGCGGTTTTAGGTTACTTTGGCTATAAAAAATATCTAAAAAGTAAGATGTAAGCTTCTGGAAAATTAGTAGTTTAAAAAAATCCTAAAAGTTGTGTGAATTTTATTAAAAAGAGTTTGACTTTGATTAAAGAGCCAAACTCTTTTTTTAAATAATTTAAAGATAAAAACCTGCGATTAAACTTTCAAATTTTGTAAAAATGTCTATTTTTGCACATGCAACACAACGTACTAATTTTAGATTTCGGGTCACAATACACACAACTTATTGCCCGTCGAGTTCGCGAATTAAATATATTCTGCGAAATTTTTCCATTCGATAAAATCCCTTCGGATTTATCCAGTTATAAAGCTGTAATTCTTGGTGGAAGCCCATTTTCGGTTCGTTCCGAGGAAGCTTTGCATCCAGATTTATCACAAATTCGAGGCAAATTGCCATTGCTGGCCGTATGCTATGGAGCTCAATATTTAGCTCATTTTTCTGGTGGAGAAGTAGCCGCATCGAATACTCGTGAATATGGTCGCGCGAATTTGACTTATATTAAAGAAAATGAAACCTTCTTTGAGAATGTAAATCTCAATTCACAAGTTTGGATGTCCCATAGCGATTCAATAAAAAATTTGCCTACAAACGGAATCAAATTAGCAAGTACAAACGATGTGGAAAATGCAGTTTACAGAATAGAAGGCGAAACAACTTATGCAATACAATACCATCCAGAAGTATATCACTCGACCGATGGTAAGCAAATGTTAGAGAATTTCTTGGTAAAAATAGCAGAAGTTCCTCAAAACTTTACGCCTAACGCTTTTGTGGAAGAAATGATAACGGAATTGAAAGAAAAACTACAAGATGACAAAGTAGTTTTAGGACTTTCAGGTGGAGTCGATTCGACAGTAGCAGCGGTTTTATTGCATCAAGCCATTGGTAAAAACTTATATTGTATTTTCGTGAATAACGGATTGTTAAGAAAAAACGAATTCCAAAATGTATTAGATCAATACAAAGGAATGGGTTTGAATGTAAAAGGTGTTGATGCTGGTGATAGATTTCTTTCTGAACTAGCAGGAATTTCTGATCCTGAAACCAAACGTAAAACTATTGGACGAGTTTTTATAGAAGTTTTTGATGATGAATCAAAAATTATAGAAGATGTAAAATGGTTGGCTCAAGGAACAATTTATCCAGATGTAATTGAATCGATTTCTGTAAAAGGACCATCAGCAACAATCAAATCACATCATAATGTAGGTGGTTTGCCTGATTATATGAAATTACAAATTGTAGAACCTTTGCGTATGCTTTTTAAAGATGAAGTGCGTAGAGTAGGAGCAACTTTAGGAATTGATGCTGAATTATTAGGAAGACATCCGTTTCCTGGACCAGGATTATCTATTCGTATTCTGGGAGATATTACGCCTGAAAAAGTTCAAATTTTACAAGATGTAGATGCTGTTTTTATTAATGGATTAAAAGAACATGGATTATATGATAAGGTTTGGCAAGCAGGAGCCATTTTGCTTCCAGTAAATAGTGTTGGAGTTATGGGCGATGAGCGTACTTACGAAAAAGTGGTTGCCCTGAGAGCAGTAGAATCGACCGACGGAATGACTGCCGACTGGGTACATCTTCCTTATGAATTCTTGATGAAAGTCTCAAATGATATTATTAATAAAGTGAAAGGTGTAAATAGGGTTGTGTATGACATTAGCTCGAAACCACCTGCAACTATCGAATGGGAATAGTTTTTTTAGATGAAAACCTGTTTTTTATCGATGAATGGATTCGATAATCAAAAATGTTAAAATAAATTATGATAAGTCATTACATTGGATAACTTTGTAATGACTTATTTTTTTAAACAAATCTTATCTTATGAAGTATTTAGTGGTATTATTTTTATGTATTTCAAATTTTGTTTCTGCACAACAAGAAAAAACACTCACTCATAAAGTGACAAAAGGAGAAAATATTTTTCAAATTGCAAAAGCATATAATATTACTCCATCGGATATTTACAAAGTGAATCCTGGCACTGAGAATGGTGTTCAAGAAAATCAGATTATAATTGTACCTAATAATCTGTCTATTTCTTATAATTTAAAAAAAGCAGATACTCCAATTGTAAATTCTCAAATAAAACATTTAGTCTTATCGAAAGAAACACTATATAGTATCTCTAAGCAATATAATGTTGATGTCGAAAATTTAGAAAAAACAAACGAAGAAGTACTCAAGCTAGGTTTGCAAGAAGGACAAACATTAATTATCCCTGAAGCAATCAAAGTTAGAGCAATTTCTACTATTTCTGGAAATAAAAACAATCATCAAGTACAAGCTAAAGAAACACTTTTTAGTATTGCTAGACAATATAATGTTTCGGTGCAGGATTTAGATAATTCTAATACAGATGTCCTAAAAGACGGATTGCAAATTGGTGAAAATATTGTTATTCCAAACAAGAAGAAAACATTAAACGGTCAAGCTAGAATTATTAATACAGAAACAATTTTTCATATTGTTGAACCAAAAGAAACAAAATATTCAATTGCAAAAAAGTATGCTATTTCTATCGAACAATTAGAAACACAAAATCCTGAAATTATAAATGGGTTAATAGAAGGCAATAAATTAGCTATTAATGTAAAGCAAATAAAACCAAAAAACGACAACGAAGAACTCATGATTGCTCTGGCAGAAAAACAAGCTGCTATTGAGAAAAATAAAGCTAAAACTGTCGAAATTGAAGATTTGCAAGACAAACTAATTGTTCAGAAACAAATGAATCAAAAAGTTTTAAAAGTCAATTCATTAAAAGTCAATCTTAATGAAATTGATGAAACTAAAGGAGGTTCTGCTCAAAAACTGAAACTGGTTTTGGAAGCCAATAAAAATATTCAAGAGATATTAATCTCAAAGCTAGATTCACTTGTAGTGACAATGGGTGATGATCTTGAAATGCTTAAAAATAAAGACATTGATGACTTAGAAGAATCTAAAAAAGCAGAAAGAGATTCTTATAAAAATATAGGACAAACAAACGAAATGTTAATGGATCTTAAAAAAGATTTAGCAGATAACAGAAAAATATATACTGGATTAATGAATAAAGTGCAACGTATTAATTTGCAAGAAAATCACGAATACAAGAAAAAGGTAAACGAAAACCAGAAAATAAAAAACAATCCTAAAGAAGATGTTGAATTGCTAGAAGTGATAAAAAAGATTCAAACCAAACAAGAAGAAAACGAGAAGCGTAACAAACAATTGTTTACAAAAATAGATTCACTTGGCGTAGAAAAAAATGCGGAGTTAAAACGCAGAATATCTAAAGCTACTTTTTATAGCTCAGAAGCTAGAGATTATGATGATAAATTAGCACAAGCAAAACTAAAAAGATATCAGAAAAATGCTTTAGAAACCAACAAAAATTTGGCTAGTAATTCTCAGAAAAAACCATCTGCCGAAGAAATTAGAAAATCACTAAAAGACAAGGATTACAACGAAAATAAAGCAGTGAAAATTGAAGTTCTCAATAACCTAAAAGATGTAGAAGAGGGTTTTTATCTTATTGCAGATGCTTTTCCAGAAGCTGGACCAAGAGACGCTTTTGCAAAACAACTTACGGATTTAGGCGAGGTAAATACAGGATTTTTTTATAATATTAATATATTCAAATATTATGTTTTTACTAAAAAATTAAAAAATGCTGACGAATCTCTTTTTGAATATAATATAAAGAAGGAAAATCCTCTTTATAAAAATATGTTTATTGTTCAAATTCAAAAAGAATAATAAAACGGCACGTTTTTAGTTAAATACTATACAAATTTACGACATGAAATACCTTATATATATCGCATGCTTTTTGTTTTTTGGAACCAATATTTCATTGGCACAATCAACAAATTTGATAAAACACAAAGTGCAAAAAGGAGAAACGATACCTGAAATTGCCAAAAAATATAACGTAACTCCTTTAGATATATACAAACTAAATCCTGATGCACAACAAGGAGTCTCAGAAAATACAGTTTTATTGATTCCTAATAAAACCAAACAAAAAACGGAAACTATTTCAACTAATAATGCAAAAAAGCATACTGTTTTAGCTAAGGAAACCTTGTATAGTTTGTCTAAATTATATAATGTTTCTATTTCAGATATAGAAAAAGCGAATGTCGAAGTGCTAAAAGAAGGGATGAAAATAGGAACTATTTTAGTTATTCCAGCAAAAGGAAAGTCAAATCCTATTGAAACACCGAAACCGAATGCTAGTAAAACTTCTGTTTACCACCAGGTTCAGCCTAAAGAAACAAAATACGCTATCGCAAAGCAATACGGAATTACCATCGAACAATTAGAAAAGCAAAATCCTGAAATTGTAAATATTGAATTGCCAATAGGTTATAAACTTTATATAAGTGGAGAAAAATCTGTCGTAGAAACAAAACCAATCGTTACTCCTGTATCAGTTCCAAAGCCATTAGAGAGTTTGTATATAATAAAACCTAAGGAAACGTTATATAGTATTTCAAATCAATTTGAAGTAACACAAGAAGAATTAGTAGCATTAAATCCAGAGTTAAAAGATGGTGTGATAGAAGGAATGTCTATCAAAGTTCCTATAAAATCATCAGCTTTAGTCGTTAAAAAAGAATACAAAGATTTAACCAAAAGCATCCGAAGCGGAACAAACAAAAAACTAGCTATTTTACTTCCATTTAATTTGACAAAGCTAGATCAAGATACAATCAATTCGACCAAAGCTCGACTCAAAAAAGATAAATTCTTGAATATGACGCTTGACTTTTATTCAGGCTCTTTAATGGCGATTGATTCTGTCCGAAAAATGGGATTAAATGTAGATGTGACTATCTTAGATTCTAATGAAACCAAATCAACTTCTAATGTAACAAGCTTAGTTCAAGATAATAATCTAAAAACTTTCGATGCGATTATTGGTCCATTTTACCAAAATAATGTCGAAAAAACAGCTAGTTTATTAAGTGAGAATAATGTACCAGTAATTTCGCCATTGTCTAAAGATTATGATAAAAAATTTCCAAATTTAGTTCAAGCAACACCATCTTCAGACGATATAAAAAATGCCATGTTCGATTTTATGCGAGCAAAAAGCGGAAATATAATTGCCATTGTAGATCCGAAGAAAGCTGCAATAAAGCAATATATTTCAGAGAATCATAAAGATGTAATTTTTGCCGAATTTACCGAAAAAGGAAGTCTAGACATAGAAAAATTGAAATCTCTTTTAATAAAAGACAAAACCAATTTTGTCATTATGGAAACCGAAAAAACAAACCTTATTTTGAGTATAACCAATACTTTATCAGGTTTGTTGTCCAGTTATGATGTAAAATTAGTGATTTTAGGAGAAAATGATGCTTTAGATTATGAGGAAATTTCGATGACTCGATTAACCAAGTTAAAAATGCATTATCCATCACTTACTCGTGTAAACGATTCGGACGAAGCAACTATTTTCGAGAATACGTTCAAAAAGAAAAATAGAATCCTTCCCAATCAGTTTGCAACTCGTGGTTTCGATGTCACTTTTGATGTTTTATTGCGTTTGGCACAAGAAAAATCCATAACTGAAACACTAAATGATTCAGCAACAGAACAAATTGAAAACAGGTTTTACTACAAACAAAATCCAGATGGAGGTTATACAAACAAAGGCGTTTATATCTTATTTTACGATACAGATTTAACCATAAAAGAAGCAAAATAATGACATCAAAAATAACTTATTTAGGCGATTTAAGAACATCATCTGTTCACATACAATCGGGAACCGAAATTCTTTCGGATGCACCAATAGATAATAACGGGAAAGGAGAAGCATTCTCACCAACCGATTTAGTTGCCAATGCTACAGGAAGTTGTATGATGACTATCATGGCAATAAAAGCAAGAGATTTGAATGTCGATTTAGTAGGAACTACTATCGAAGTTATTAAAATTATGCAAGCCGAACCTAGAAAAATTGCTAGAATAGAAATCATCATGAATATCCCGATTTCAGTCAATGAAAAAACAAAAATTATTCTAGAAAGAACAGCTATGAATTGTCCTGTTTTATTAAGCTTAAATCCAGATATTGAAAAGGATATTACTATAAATTGGAAATAGTATAAGACATTAAACTTTGGACACAAATCAAAAACAACTCATCAAATTAGCTCACACTAAAATGCCTTTTGGTAAATACGAGGGCTATTTTCTTATAGATATTCCAGAATATTATATTGTTTGGTACAGTAATAAAGGTTTTCCAAAAGGAGAATTGGGAGAACAGCTCAAATTAATATATGAACTCAAACTAAACGGTTTAGAAGAACTAATTAGAAACATAAAAAAGAAATACCCAAAACCATAAAAAAATCCTGTCTTATTTTTAAGACAGGATTTTGCGTTTTAAAATTATAAATTTACTTAATAAAATCAAATTTATCAACAAATAAATTTCCAACTAACGGAACTGGTTTTTCTTCTTCATTTACGGCATTTACAATACCAATTATCCAAAGAACAAATATTCCAAGACCAATAATTGTAAATAAAATACTTGCAGAAGGAGCAAAACTTACCACAACACCTTCAATAATAAAATTTAAAATTCCTAAAAGTGCTAATCCAAAGGATTGTTTTAAATGAAATTTTGCCAAAGAGGATTTTTCAGGATTATTGCCATACATAATAAATGCAATTACCCATCCTATAATGGTAATATAGCTAATGATTGAAATTGTTTTTTTGTTCATAATATTTGTTTTTTTGGTTGGTTAGATTTCAAATATAAAAAATTAATTTTGAATAATTAGAAATTTTTACCAAAAAAAGTATTGAAAATTAACTAGTAATTGTCAATTTTCCATTGCTAATTATCAATTAATAATTGTACT
This sequence comes from Flavobacterium sp., assembly GCF_043720215.1. Classification (GTDB taxonomy): domain Bacteria; phylum Bacteroidota; class Bacteroidia; order Flavobacteriales; family Flavobacteriaceae; genus Flavobacterium. The sequence goes on from NZ_JAYSSZ010000067.1 coordinate 42,426, forward strand.
TTTGCCACGTTTTTTTACACAACTACAACAACACAACACAATGAATCAAACAAAATATATTTTTGTTACTGGAGGCGTTACTTCTTCTTTAGGAAAAGGAATTATTGCCGCATCGTTAGCAAAATTATTACAAGCAAGAGGTTATAGGACAACCATACAAAAGTTCGATCCTTATATAAATGTCGATCCTGGAACACTAAATCCGTACGAACATGGCGAATGTTATGTAACAGATGATGGAGCAGAAACCGACTTAGATTTAGGGCATTACGAGCGTTTTTTAAATGTTCCAACATCTCAAGCAAATAATGTAACAACGGGAAGAGTTTATCTTTCGGTTATCGAAAAAGAACGTCGTGGCGAATTTTTAGGTAAAACCGTTCAAGTTGTTCCTCATATTACAAATGAGATTAAAGAACGCATGCAATTACTAGGAAAATCAGGCGATTATGATATAGTAATTACAGAAATTGGAGGAACAGTAGGGGACATAGAATCATTACCATACATCGAATCTGTACGTCAACTGGTTTGGGAATTAGGCGAAAATAACGGAATTGTAATTCACTTAACGTTAGTGCCTTACTTAGCTGCAGCGGGAGAATTAAAAACAAAGCCAACGCAACATTCGGTAAAAACCTTGATGGAAAGTGG
>NZ_JAYSSZ010000068.1:0-14865 GCF_043720215.1 Flavobacterium sp.
ATCATTTAAACAACCAACATTATTTGGAGCTGAGATTGATGATGTATTTGAGAAATTAATTAATGATAAAAGTGCTGAAAATTCATTGGTAATAAAATCTTATATAATTCAAAAAGAAGACGAAAAACTTGAACAATATTTATTAAAAAAAGTCCGAATTAAAAGAATGATTATGGCAAACTATGCTATCGAACTTTTATCAAAAAGATTAAATGGTTACAGAGGACGACAAGCTTACTTAATTTCTTGGATTTTTGGTGCATTCATGTTTTTGCTTTCTTCGATAATCTTCTTTTGGTTTATAAATTTTCAATTATACAAAATTGATTCGATGAACTTTCAATATATTGGAACATTTCCGAGTTTCGATTTTTTATATTATACTCTTAAAACAATAACTTTTGGAGATATTGAATTAATCAAACCATTAAGTGTTCTCTCGCGAATTAGTGAAATATGTTCATTCTTTACTATAGGTATATTTATGTTAGTAATTGTAATTTCTGTGTTTTTATCAATGAAACAAGATAAAGTAAATGAAAATGTTAAATTAACAACAGAATTAATGAATAGCGAAAGTGTTACTTTAATTAAATATATGAAAGACGAATTTGGAATTGAAATTAAAACCGCTTTTAGTGAAATTAAGAATATAGACGATTCATTAAAAAAATTAAAAAATATAATTGACAAAATATTTTAAATATAAACAGCATACAACGACAATTTTCCGGTATAGCTAGGTTTTTGTTTTGTGTAGGATTGTTTACCCATAAATTTATGCAACGCATTAAAGCTGGCGGCACGTTTTTATGTGTCAAATATTATAAACCTTCCTTCAACACTGCTTCCCTCACTTTTTTAAACAATTCTGACGAATACACAAAATCGACAACAGCTTCGTTATCGGTTCTAAAAATTTCTTCTTTGGTTCCTTGCCAAGCTTTTAGACCCTTTTTTAAGAACAAAATATTCTGACCAATTTCCATTACCGAGTTCATATCATGCGTATTAATTACGGTGGTAATGTTGTATTCTTCGGTGATTTCGCCAATCAAATTATCAATCAAAATAGCCGTATTCGGGTCTAAACCAGAGTTAGGTTCGTCGCAAAATAAATATTTAGGATTGTTTACAATAGCACGAGCAATCGCTACACGTTTTTGCATTCCGCCCGAAATTTCAGAAGGTAATTTTTTGTGCGCATCAATAAGATTTACTCTTTTTAATACAAAATCAACACGATCCTGAATTTCGGATTTAGAGTTTTGTGTAAACATTTTCAACGGAAAACCTACATTTTCTTCGACTGTCATCGAATCGAATAAAGCACTTCCTTGAAAAACCATGCCTATTTCGGTACGTAATTCTCTTTTGTCTTCAGCGGATAAATCAGAATAGATTCTGCCATCAAAAGAAATAGTTCCCACTTCTGGCGAATGAATTCCCAACAAGCTTTTTAGTAATACTGTTTTTCCAGAACCACTTTGACCAATGATTAAATTGGTTTTTCCAGTTTCAAAAACAGTCGAAACTCCTTTTAAAACCTTGCTGTCTCCAAACGATTTCTCGATATTTTTTACTTCAATCATTAGGTTAAAAGTAGTTGCGTTAAAATATAATTCATCAAAATAATCATCACCGATGTCCAAACAAACGACACCGTACTTGCTTTTCCTACTTCGAGCGCGCCACCTTTCATATAATAACCGTGAAATGATGGGATTGTGGCTAGAATTAATGCGAAAATCAAGGTCTTTATAAAAGCATACGTGATGTGAAATGGGATGAATTCTTTTTGAAGTCCGTCTATAAATTCAGAACTACTGCCAAAACCTCCGTAAACACTAGCGATATAGCCACCTAGAACACCTAGAAACATCGCAATTCCAATAAGAAACGGATATAATAATAAAGCGGTTAGTTTTGGAAAAACCAAATAATTTAAAGAGTTAACTCCCATGACTTCGAGTGCATCAATTTGTTCGGTAACACGCATGGTTCCTATGCTCGACGTGATAAATGAACCCATTTTTCCTGCCATAATGATGGAGATAAAAGTAGGAGCAAATTCTAAAATGATAGATTGTCTGGTCGCAAAACCAATTAGGTATTTAGGAATTAACGGATTGGTCAAATTCAGCGCGGTTTGTATCGCTACAACACCACCAACGAAAAAGGAAATGAAAGCTACAATTCCTAGGGAACCAATAATTAAATCGTCTATTTCTTTGAAGATAAGTGTTCTCATAACCGACCATTTGGTTGGTTTCTTGAAAATCTCTTTTATCATTAAGAAATATCTTCCGATTTGTGATAAATAACGAATTAACATCATAGGTTTAAAATAATTTCAAAAATAGTTATAAGTTGTGAGTTATGAGTTAAGAGTTGCGGTTTTTTCGATTAAACAAATAATCAAATTAACGAATTAACTTCTCTTTCATTTTCTTCCAACGATAATTTCTAATAAATTGGGCTTGTTCATCAGAAACTAACGAAGGTTTTTTGGCTGATTTCGCTTTCCAAAAACCGTTGAGATAATCTAAAAAAAGTAACGGTTTCTTTTTCATCATCGCTAGTTTTGCCGAAGCAATGGCGGTAATAAAAAATCCGTACCCTAAGCTATAAAAAGCTTCTCCTTGCTTGTAGCGTGCCGTTTTGTTATAGTTGGCGCCTGTTGGTTTGAGATGTTTTACTTGTAATGATTGGTCGGTAACGACTTTCCAATTATAAAATTTGCACAATAACTCATCGACTGTATCCCAACCCATAGCGGGTTTTAGTCCGCCAATTTGTTTGAAAGTTGCTTTTCGATAGGCTTTAAAGGCACCGCGAATATGATCTTTATCGGTTAAGTTTTCCAGAATCCAATCATTATTTTTTTCGATGTAGGCAAATCCGCCAACCATTCCTATTGTCTCATCAGATTTGAAATGACTGATAATGGTTTCGAAATAATTCTTTGGAAAAATTAAATCGGCATCGGCTTTTACGATAAAGTCGTAATTGTCATCTACAGTTTCTAACCCTTTGTTGAAAGCTTGTATTACTTTGCTGCCTGGTAAATGTATTGCTTCTGATGTTTTATTGACTAAAGTAATAGACGAATATTCTTTAGAATAAGCTGAAACAATATCAGCCGTTTTATCGGTCGAATTGTCATTGATAACCACAATTTTAGTTGGTAAAATAGTTTGTTCTACTAACGATCGAAGTGTTAAACCAATGAAGGCTTCTTCGTTGTGTGCAGGAATGATAATGTAATAATTCATTATTTTATTTTTTCTGCGTAAACAATGTAATATCTAGGTATAAAATATCTAAGTAGTGGACGGAAGCCTATTTTTTTGACAGGATGTGTAAATTTTTGTCTATCGATAATTTTCCAACCAGTTTTTTCTAATAACCAATCGAGTTGCCAGTCTTCAAATTCGTGGTAATGGCGGTCCCACATATCTGTTTTGCTTCTGTAGGCAGGAGAAAACCACAATCGTAATGGGATTGAAATTAGTAATTTGTCACATTTTACATTTTCTAAAATGGTATATGGATTTAGTAAATGTTCGAATATTTCGAAAGCAGTCACTACAGAATAAGTTTCTGTTTGAAGTGTTGTTTGATTGTTGTCTAAATCTTCACCTTTAGTATTTTTTACAGTATAACTGTTTTCTAACATGATTTTAGAAAACGGATTTTCTACTCCTAAATCTAAAATAGTTTCAGAGGTTTTGATGTGTTTTTGTAAAAATTCTAACGTGTGTTTGAATCGTTTATTTGGGAATGTTTTTTCGTACATAGTCATTGCGAGGAACGAAGCAATCTCTTCTTCCTTGGATTAAATTATCTAGTCACAAAGTTACAAAGTTTTGTCATATTTAATTCTAGATTTTAGCCCAAATGGAAGCGGAAAGCATTTTGCAAAAGAATTGTCGTTTTTCTTGTCGAAAAAGAGCGACGGTAGAAGCTCCTTTTTGGTCTTAGAAAAAAGCAATTGTTTGAAAAATCTTGAAGCGGACAGTTGGAGTAGCTTCTAAATTTTTTTAATATCTGTAGACGATAGCATTAATATTCATTCCTGCTCCAACAGATGCAAATATAATGACATCACCTTTGTTAATTTCTTGATTTTCTATTTTTCCATTAATAAGTAAATCATATAATGTGGGAACGGTTGCTACGCTTGAATTTCCAAGTTTATGGATACTCATTGGCATAATACCTTCTGGCGTTTCTTGATTGTGAAGTTTGAAAAAACGTTGAATTATAGCTTCGTCCATTTTTTCGTTCGCCTGATGAATTAATACTTTTTTTACTTCCGAAATTGGAATGCCACTTTTATCGAGACATTCTTTCATGGCTTTTGGCACTTCGTTTAATGCAAATTCATATATTTTGCGTCCTTGCATTTTAATATAACGTACATCTTTATCAAGATTTTTGTTAAAAGAATTTCCAAAAAATAAATAATCAGCTTCATCAGTAGCAAAAGTTGCTGAAGCGTGTGCTAAAATCCCACCATCTTCATTTGTAGCTTCAATGATTGTAGCGCCTGCTCCGTCCGAATAAATCATACTGTCTCTATCGTGAATATCAACAACTCTCGATAAAGTTTCGGCACCAATAACCAAACATTTTTTTGCCATTCCAGCTTTTATAAAAGCTTGTGCTTGAATAACACCTTCTATCCAACCAGGGCAGCCAAATAAAATATCATACGCTACACATTTAGGATTTTTTATTCTTAATTTTTGTTTTACTCTGGCTGCAAGACTTGGTACAGCATCAGCTTGGATAGCGCCTTGTTTTACATTACCAAAATTGTGAGCAAAAATTATATAATCTAAAGTTTCGGGGTCAATTTTTGCAGAATCAATCGCTTTTTGAGCGGCAAAAAGTGCAATATCGGAAGTTACAAGATTTGCATCAACATAACGTCGTTCTTCAATTCCTGTTATTTGCTTAAATTTATGAGCAATGACTTCGTTTGATGCATTAAAAGCACTTCCGTCTTCATTCAAAAACTGATGTTTAGCAAAATCTAAATTGGTTACGATTTCATTCGGGATATAACTCCCTGAGCCTGTTATTTTGATGTTCATTTTGTAGTAATTGGTTAAGCTAAAGTATCAATAAAATCTTCTTTTTTTATTAAATTTTTAAATTTTTAATAATTATTACAGAATATTCATTTAACATTATCTTAATTTAGTGATAATATAAAAATTATTAATTCTGTTGCATGATTTTAATCTGCATTATGGTGGAAATACTCAAAGCCTGAGTTTTTATTTGTTCTGATTTTTTGCCACTAAAATTCTCATCTACTGAATTGTAAAAATGATTTAACCAAACTTTGAATAATTCTGGAGTTAAATGTTCTTTTTTATCAATATCCAAATGAATTTGGGTTAGGTTTTTTGTATAACCGCCAGTTCCTAATATTGCTTGCGACCAAAAAGTTACTAATATGGGTAAATGTTCTTCAATCTTTATTTTCACAACATCAGTAAAAATATAACTTATCGAATCGTCCGAAAGTAATTTTTTGTAAAATTCATCAACAAGTAAATATAAATCTTCTTGGTTTTGTATGTCGTTCATTATCGTTTTATAAATTTCAAAAGTATTGTAATTCAATTTTAAATTTACTGATAAAAATCAGTTTTAATCAAAAAAGGTTTCAAATTATAAAACTTGAAACCTTTCTCTATTTGCTAATGATTTATAATTACATGTATGCTTCAATTGGCGCACAACTACAAACTAAATTTCTATCGCCATAAGCTTCATCAACACGACGAACTGTTGGCCAGAATTTATTTTCTGCAATATACTCTAATGGATAAGCTGCATTTTCACGAGTATAAGGATAAACCCATTCGTTAGCAGTAACCATCGCTAAAGTATGAGGCGCATTTTTTAAAATATTTTGAGTATCTTCTTTAGTAGAAGCGGCAATTTCTTTACGAATAGAAATCATCGCATCACAAAAACGATCTAATTCTGGTAAATCTTCTGATTCTGTTGGTTCAATCATTAATGTTCCAGCAACAGGGAAAGAAACCGTTGGCGCATGGAAACCATAATCCATTAGTCGTTTTGCAATATCAGTTACTTTAATTCCGTTGTCTTCAAAAGAACGACAATCTAAAATCATTTCGTGAGCTGCACGTCCCATTTCGCCAGAATATAAAACTGGATAATGAGCTTCTAAACGCGCTTTCATATAATTTGCATTTAATATAGCGTGTTTAGTAGAATTTGTTAAACCTTCTGCGCCTAACATACAAATGTATCCGTAAGAAATTAAACAAACTAAAGCCGACCCATAAGGAGCAGCAGAAATTGCCGTAATGGCTTGATCACCACCAACTTTAATTACTGGATTTGTTGGTAAAAATGGAACTAATTTATCGTTCACACAAATTGGTCCAACACCTGGTCCGCCGCCACCATGAGGAATAGCGAACGTTTTGTGTAAGTTTAAGTGACAAACATCAGCACCAATTGTAGCCGGATTGGTTAATCCCACTTGTGCATTCATATTCGCACCATCCATATATACTAATCCACCATTTTCGTGAATGATATTTGTAATTTCGATAATTGAACTTTCAAAAACACCGTGAGTTGAAGGATAAGTTACCATTAAACAAGATAATCTATCTTTAAATTCAATTGCTCTAGCTCTTAAATCTTCTACATCGATATTTCCTTCTGGAGTTGTTTTTGTTACAATAATATCCATTCCAGCCATTGCTGCTGATGCTGGATTAGTTCCGTGAGCAGATGAAGGAATTAAACAAACCGTTCTATGTTGATCTCCACGAGAAGCATGGTAAGCACGAATGGCCATTAAACCTGCATATTCACCTTGTGCACCAGAATTTGGTTGTAAAGTTGTACCTGTAAAACCAGTTACTACATTTAATTGTTGTTCTAATTTTTTAAGCATGGTAATATAACCTTCTGCTTGTTCAATTGGAGCAAACGGGTGCATATTATTCCAGCTAGCCATAGATAATGGCAACATTTCGGCAGCTGCATTTAATTTCATTGTACAAGAGCCTAAAGAAATCATCGAATGGTTTAATGATAAATCTTTACGTTCTAATTTTTTAATATAACGCATCAATTGACTCTCAGAATGATGATTGTTAAAAACATCATGTTGTAAGAAAGTTGATGTTCTTTCTAATCCTTCAGCAATTCTTCCAGAAGGTAAAAGGATTTTTACAGGTGTAAATTCTTTTCCAGTAGCTTCTGCAAAAATTCCAATAATTTGATTGATATCTGTAATTGAAGTCGTTTCGTTAAAAGAAATTGAAATCGTTTCTGAATCTACATAATAGAAATTCACTTCATTTCTTTCGGCAATCGCTTTAACTTTAGCAGCATCAGCTTTTACTAGAATCGTGTCGAAGAAAGATGTATTTGTTTGGTAAACACCTAATTTATTTAATTCTTCAACAGTTGTGTTGGCTGAAGCGTGTACTTTATTTGCAATATATTTTAATCCTTTTGGTCCGTGATAAACTGCATACATTCCAGCCATAACGGCTAATAAAACCTGAGCTGTACAAATGTTTGAAGTCGCTTTTTCACGTTTAATATGTTGTTCACGAGTACCTAAAGCCATACGTAAAGCACGGTTTCCATTTACATCGATTGAAACGCCAATAATTCTTCCAGGCATAGAACGTTTGTATTCGTCTTTTGTTGCGAAGAATGCAGCATGAGGTCCGCCGTAACCCATCGGAATACCAAAACGTTGTGAAGTTCCAACAACTACATCGGCACCCATTTCCCCTGGAGAGGTTAATTTTACTAACGATAAAATATCGGCAGCAACCCCAACTTTAATTTCGTTTGCTTTTGCTTTTGCAATAAATCCAGCATAATCATGAACTTGTCCATATTTTCCTGGATATTGTAACATAGCTCCGAAAAATTCTGAAGAAAAATCGAATGTTTGGTGATTTCCAATTACTAATTCAACTCCAATTGGTGTAGAACGTGTTTGTAATACAGAAAGTGTTTGTGGTAAAATTTCCTCAGAAACGAAAAATTTATTTGTGTTGTTTTTTTTCTGGTCGCGAGTACGAACATCAAATAATAATGCCATGGCTTCTGCAGCTGCAGTAGCTTCGTCTAACAAAGAAGCGTTTGCAATTTCCATTCCAGTTAATTCTATAACTGTAGTTTGGTAATTTAAAATCGCTTCTAAACGACCTTGAGCAATTTCTGCTTGATAAGGTGTATATGCTGTGTACCAACCTGGATTTTCAAAAATATTTCTTTGAATAACTGCTGGAACAATGGCTGGGTTGTATCCTAACCCAATATAGGATTTGAAAACTTTATTTTTTTTACCTAATTCTTGAATATGATTTAAGTATTCATATTCTGTCATTGGTTCTTCTAAATTTAATTCATTTTTTAAACGAATATCTGTTGGAATTGTTTCGTAAATTAATTGATCTACTGATTCAACTCCAATAGTTTTTAACATGTGACTTAGGTCGTTTTCACCAGTTCCAATGTGTCTTAAAGCAAAAGCATCTGTTTTCATATAGGTAGAAATGTGTTGTGTAATTTTGATTGCAAAAATAAATATTAATCTGCTAATAAATGCTGTTTTAAAGTTCAATTTTTATCGATTTTTCAACTAAATGAGAATCTTATTAACAGTTTGACTAATTTTGTTGAGTGAAGATTATTAAGCAAATATTCGATTTTTATATAAATAGCAGTATTCACGTGGCTTTATCTGTTTATGCTTTGGTGAGAATGACACAATATATGTTCAACATTTCCCATGACGATGCAATGGTTTATTTTGCTTTTTTCGGAACAATTGTAGGTTATAATTTTGTAAAATATGACGCTTTAGCTAGAGTCAAAAAATTACAAATGCGAAATGAATTAAAAGCAATCGCTTTTTTAAGTTTTGTATCGCTAATTGCTGTTGGTATTTGTTTTTTTCAATTGCAAATACATACACAAATTGTTGCTGTTGCTTTTTTAGGATTGACATTATTATATACACTTCCGTTTTTTCCTAATAGAAAAAATGCCAGAAATTGGGCTGGAGTTAAAATTTACATGGTTGCTTTGAGTTGGGTTGGTGTTTCTTTGGTTTTGCCAATATTAAATGCGGAAATTGTAATTACTTCCGATTTTTATCTCAAATGTATACAGCGTTTTATTTTAGTTTTTGTATTGATTTTAATTTTCGAAATTATAGACTTGCAATACGATGATCCTCATTTGAAAACCGTTCCACAACAAATAGGAGTAAAGCGGACTAAATATTTAGGATATATTTTATTACTGATTTTTTGTTGCTTGGAGATTTTTAATGTTGATGGAAATGACAATCTCAGCATTCATTTTTTTTCAATATCATTGCAATCGATTATTGCCTTTATTATTGCAATTTTTATGTTTTTTGCAAACGAGAAACGTCCCAAATATTATACTTCATTTTGGGTAGAAAGTATTCCTGTAATTTTGTGGATTTCGCTTATTTTGTTGAATAAATAATATAGAATTTTAATTCTCTGACAATTCTTTTAAAACTCGATTTCGTTCCAATAAAAAATTTGTTAAATATTTTTTTAAGAATAAATAATCGAATAATTGACCAAAAATACCAAATGGAGTTTTATAACATAACTTATCGGTCATTGTTGTAATTCCGTTTTGTTCTTCGAAAAAATGCTCATGTCTGAAAGATTTAAATTTACCTTCTTCCATTTCGTCAACAAAATAATCATAGAAATTCATCGCCGTCATTCTGCTTTTGTGCGTAAGATAAACGCCAAAATGTTTGCCACGCCAAGTAACCGTTTCATTCAGGTTTATTAATCCAGAAGTTACGCCAGCAATAGCAACTTCATTGGTTTTACTTGCAGATTGTTGGTGAATGTCAATATTTCTATTGATGTCAAAAACTTTCTGAATTGGTGCGTTTACTTTAGTAATTATTTTTATTGTTGTCATTTGAAGAATTTTTTAAACTTTCAAAAAATATTTTTTAGCAATAAGTTTGTATTAATACTACTTATGAATCTAAAGATTTTGATTTATCAAATGGTACAATTTTTTTTCTCATAAGACCTTTGTCAGAAAAATGTCTTGAAATGTCATATGTCTTTTCAGTAAAATCGTTTTCAGTTGATGATTTTGCGTAATAGAATATTTTTATTGATTTGCATTTATCATGTTCAAATATTTCTTTAAGCATTGTTCTATCGGATAAACCACATGAATGGCCTATAATAAAAACTTGAAATTCTTCTGAATTAACAAATTTTATTAGATTGTGGTAATTTGATGTTTTAGAGTATTTGAAGGATTTAATATGTCTAAATAACTCATCGTTTTGTTCGTCTTCAAAACCTAAATAATGTTTATCATGTTCGTCACCAAAACCAAAAATAATAGGGTTTTCTTTTGAGTTTAATTCTCCATGAATATAATTTATAGTTGATGGAATTTGTTTATTGATAATATCAAAATGGCTTTCTAACGTTCTTGTATAATTAAAATTAACAAAATATAATTCTTTTGGTTTCTGGTCCTCTTTAATTTCTTTATCTGTCAATGCAATTTCATCTACTTTAATTTCTTGACAAAAAAGATTAAGAAGCTTGTTTGAACTAGCAGGTATATGGACTTTAGTAGTATATGTTATATAATTTTCAAAAATATCTTTTAAATAATCAAAATCATCATTTATTTTTTTGATTCCATCTAAATTATTATTTGAGGCACTCTTATATCTTCTTAAATATGAAAAATATTGATTTTCTATGTCTACCCATTTGTTAGTTTTTACTTTAAATATTATTTCATTAAACAAATCACTCTTAAAATCTATTATATCTCTTTTCTTTTTTAGAGACTCAATAATTTCAAATGCTCTTTCTAATTTTGTAACATCTTCTTTGTCAAAGTGTATTATATCTTCAGATCCAATTCTAATAAGATTATCATCAAAAAAACCTCCTTTTATATAAATGTTTAATGCATTACATAAATAATACTCAATAAAATCATTATAGCTTGTCTTGTGTCCATGGTGTAAATCAAAACCATTACCTATTAGAATAAGTCTTTTCAATTTTTCTGTATTTTAAATTAATCCAGCTCTTTTCAGTAATGCATCTGGTTTCGGTTCTTGACCTCGAAAACGTTTGTACAATTCCATTGGTAATTCGGTTCCGCCTTTAGAAAGTACGTTGTCTTTAAATTTTGTTGCCACTTCTTTATTGAAAATTCCTTTCTCTTGGAAATAGGCAAATGCATCTGCATCGAGAACTTCTGCCCATTTGTAACTGTAATATCCAGAAGAATATCCGCCTGCAAAAATATGAGAAAATGATACCGACATGCAATTTTCGGCTACATCAGGATATAAAGTTGTGCCTTCAAAAGCTGCTTTTTCAAAAGCTTTTACGTTGGTGATTTCTGTTGGATTATTACTGTGATAAGCCATGTCTAATAATCCAAAACTCAATTGGCGCAGCGTTGCCATTCCTTCCTGAAAACTTGCACTTTCTTTGATTTTCTCTACATATTCTTGTGGAATAATTTCGCCAGTTTCATAATGTTTCGCAAATAAAGCTAATGCTTCAGGCTCGTAACACCAGTTTTCCATTACCTGACTTGGCAATTCTACAAAATCCCAATAGACTGATGTTCCAGATAAACTTGGATAAACGGTGTTGGCTAACATTCCGTGTAATCCGTGACCGAATTCGTGAAATAATGTGGTTACTTCATTGAAAGTTAATAAAGATGGTTTGCTGTTTGTTGGCGGTGTGAAATTACAAACGTTAGAAATATGTGGTCGTTCATTTTTTCCGTCCTTAATATATTGTGATTTAAAACTGGTCATCCATGCACCATTTCGTTTCCCTTTTCTTGGAAAAAAATCGGCGTAAAAAATAGCAACTAGTTCACCAAATTCATCTTTAACTTCATAAGTTGTTACCTCTTCATGGTATTTTTCGATATCAAAAACTTCGGTAAATGTTAATCCGTATAATTTTCCTGCAATAGTAAAAGCGCCGTTCAAAACGTTTTCTAGTTGAAAATAGGGTTTTAATTTTTCGTCATCTAAATTGAATAATTTTTGTTTCAATTTTTCAGAATAATAAGAACCGTCCCATTTTTCTAGTTGTTCAATTCCGTCTAGTTCTTTGGTAAAAGTGGTTAATTCTTCAAATTCACGTTTGGCAGCGGGTTTTGCTTTAATTAATAAATCATTCAGGAACGATTTTACTTTCTCTGGATTTTGAGCCATTCGTTCTTCGAGAACAAAATGTGAATGGGTTTCGTAACCTAATAAATTGGCTCTTTCGAAACGCAATTTGGCAATTTTAAGCGTGATTTTCTGATTGTCGAATTCGTTATTTTGGAAAGCTTTTTTTCCTGCTGCAATAGAAATTTCTTTTCGCAACTCACGATTTTCAGCATACGTTACAAATGGCAAATAACTAGGCATGTCTAAAGTAAAAATATAGCCTTCTAAATTTTTAGCTTTTGCCAAAGCTTTAGCAGCTTCAATTGTTCCTTCTGGCAAACCTTTTAAATCAGATTCGTTGGTAATATGTAATTGATAATTATTGGTTTCTGCCAAAACGTTTTCACTGTAAGTCAGTTTTAATTTTGCGAGTTCTGTGTCAATTTCACGAAGTTTTGATTTTTTTTCTTCAGATAATAAAGCACCATTTCTAGAAAAACTTTTGAATTTTTTGTCTAATAAAGTCGCCTGTTCTGAAGTTAATTTCAATTTTTCTTTTTGATCGTAAACGATTTTTATTTTTTTAAATAAATCTTCGTTTAATGTGATATCGTTTCCAAATTCGGTTAATAGTGGTGAAACTTCCTGAGCAATTTTCTGCATTTCGTCACTAGTTTCTGCTGAATTTAGATTGAAGAAAATAGACGATAATCTATCTAAAGCATTTCCTGAAAAATCTAAAGCTTCGATTGTATTCTTGAAAGTCGGCGTTTCTGGATTGTTAATGATTGCATCAATTTCGGCTCTTGCCGATAAAATATTTTCGATAAAAGCTGGTTTGTAATCTTCTGTTTTTATTTTCGAAAATGGTGCTGTATCGTGTTTTGTGTTGAATGTTGAAGTTAAGATTTTCATAGTTTTTTGATTTAACCCTATCAGGGTTTTAAACCCTGATAGGGTTAATAAATTGTTTATTTTTTTAAATTTTCAGATGATTTATTCACAGCGTCTTTCAAACTTTCTTTATAAAAAATTATTTTATCTAAAACGCATTTATCTGAGCTTCCTATAATTTGAGCCGCAAGAATTCCAGCGTTTTTTGCTCCGTTCAAAGCCACTGTCGCCACAGGAACTCCACCTGGCATTTGAAGAATAGACAAAACCGAATCCCAACCATCGATAGAATTACTAGATTTTACAGGAACACCAATCACTGGCAATGGAGACATGGAAGCTACCATTCCTGGTAAATGAGCTGCGCCACCAGCTCCAGCGATAATCACAGAAATACCACGAGTGTGTGCGTTTTTGCTAAAATCAAACAATTTTTCAGGAGTTCTATGAGCTGAAACAATGTCGACTTCGGTTTCTATGTCAAATCCTTTTAGGATGTCTATAGCTTCTTGCATGACTGGCATGTCGGAAATACTTCCCATTATGATGGCTACTTTCATGTTTCTATTTTGATTATTTAAGCGTTATATAAATTATATATATGAAAAATACTATTGCAATTATTGTAATTAAAATTGACAGAAAACTCAAAATTTTTTTTCCTAAATATTCATTTTTATCAGTCAGTGCATTATAATCTTTTCTGATATAATGTGAGTTATCATAAACTCTAAAAAAATTGAAAAGTGCATCCAAATAATTCATTCTTTATTTTATGAGATTCTTCCTTCGTCAGAATGACAAGTTTGTAAAAAAACTGCCAACTGAAATATGAATACTAATTACTAATCACTCTGATACTATTCTTTACCTCCTCCGCAATTTTTCTAGCTTCTTTCATATCTTTATTTACAATAGTAACATGTCCCATTTTTCTAAACGGACGCGTTTCTTTTTTGCCATAAATATGAGGAGTTACTCCGTCAATTGCCATTATTTTTTCTATATTTTCGTAAATAACAGGTCCGGAGAAATTTTCTTCACCAACCAAATTTACCATAATTCCGGCAACTTTGCTATCACAATTTCCCAAAGGAAGATTTAAAATAGCTCGCAAATGATTTTCAAATTGTGAAGTATAACTTGCTTCTATTGTATGGTGTCCTGAGTTGTGTGGTCTTGGAGCAATTTCGTTTACTAATATGTCATCGTTTTCAGTTTGAAACATTTCTACAGCCAATAAGCCAACATGATTGAATTTTCCGGAAACTTGTAGTGCGATTTCTTGTGCTTTTTGTGCAACTTTAGAATCAATCCTTGCTGGACAAATTACATATTCAACCTGATTGGCTTCTGGATGAAATTCCATTTCGACAACTGGATAAGTTTGTACTTCGCCCGAAACATTTCGAACAACAATTACTGCTAATTCATTTTTGAAAGCAATCATTTCTTCGGCAATACATTCTACATTGGGTAAATTATCTAAGTCTTCGATTGCTCTTACGACTTTTACGCCCGTTCCGTCGTAACCAAATTCGGTACATTTCCAGACAAAAGGAAATTTTAGATTTTGGATTTTAGATTTTAGATTATGTAAGTTTTCAAATTTTTCAAAAGGAGCAGTTGGAATATTATTTTGAACATAAAACACTTTCTGAATTCCTTTGTTTTGAATCAGTTTTAAAGTTTTTGGCGATGGAAATACATTTTTG
>NZ_JAYSSZ010000069.1:0-5110 GCF_043720215.1 Flavobacterium sp.
AGACATACTGTAGTCTTTTTGAGTACGCTTTACATAGCGAGGTTCCTGGGTGTTTTCCATAACGATGAATTTATGTATCGCCATTTTAGGACAAGACAAATATTTATTTAAAAAAGAGCCGCTAGAAATAGTTGCTCTTTTCTTTTTTAATATCGATTTCGAAACCAAACCTTCATCCATTCTCGTTTCAAAATCAAGAAAGAAACTTGATTTGCTAATTCTGAAATATCGGAACCATCTAATTTTTTTATTTGATCTTCGGGAACATCAATAATATATAGCAAATTGAGATATTCGGCGAATTTGTATTGAATTAACCTGTAAATTTTTTCGTGTAATTGAATTTTTAACTCGTCAGGAGTTGTACTCATCGGAAAATCGATTCCTTCATTTGCTAGATTGAAATCTTTATTAATTTGTTCAATCAATTTTAGATATAAATTCTCTGTTTCTGCTTCAGAAAGCAATAAATCAGTTGTATTTGGAGAAATGTAATTCATTCGTTTAAAATTTTAAAAATTAATGTAAACTAAAAACAAAACATTGACATTGATTTTTGTAATTGAAATTTTTACACATTTCTACTCATTAAATTTTCTCCAAAAGCTCTTAACATTAATTTTTTCTCATTAGAAATATTCATTTTTTCTAACGTTTCAAAAGCTTTGAATGTATAATCGTGAATCGCTTTTTGTGTAGCTTCCGATGCTTTTGTCTGATTAAATATTTCTTTTACAGAAGTAATTTTATCTGTATTATCCGTAGGCTTGATTGAAAATAAATGTAACAATTGCTCTTTTTCTTCAGTTTTAGCAAACTCTATTGCTTTAAGGTACAAATAGGTTTTTTTGTTTTCGATAATATCTCCTCCAACTTGTTTTCCAAAGGTTTCTGGATTGCCAAAAGCATCTAAATAATCATCTTGTAACTGGAAAGCAATACCTAAATTCAATCCGAAATCGTAAATTAGATTGGCATTTTCATTAGAAGTCTCTGCTACAATAGCGCCCATTTTCATGGCTGCACCAACTAAAACTGCAGTTTTATATTCGATCATTTTCAAGTATTCGGCGATGGTAACGTCTTCACGAGTTTCGAAATCAACATCATATTGCTGACCTTCACAAACTTCGAGAGCGGTTTTGCTGAATAGCTTTGCTAAATCACGAAAAATAATTGGTTCATATTCTTCAAAATGTTGGTAAGCCAAAATTAGCATCGCATCTCCCGACAGAATTCCAGTATTAATATCCCATTTTTCGTGAACTGTTTCGTTTCCTCTTCGCAATGGTGCATCGTCCATGATATCGTCGTGAACTAGAGAAAAATTATGAAAAACTTCAATAGCTGTAGCTGCTGCCAATGCTTTTTTACAATCTACATCAAAAATTTCGGTTGCCATTAATGTCAAAATTGGACGCATTCGTTTTCCGCCAAGAGATAAAATATATTCAATTGGTTTGTAAAGATTTTTAGGCTCTTTAGTTAAATGCAATTCCGAAAAATAATCTGAAATGAGTTCTTGATAATGAGAAATAGAATGCATGTTTTGGTAAGTTTAGAAAGTTTATACGTTTAGAAAGTTTAGTTTGAAAACAGCATAAATAAATACTTAAGCAAAAGTAGATTTTTTTATTATCCTTACCTAAACTTCTAAACTATTTTCTAAACTTCTAAACTTGCAGATGTTAAATTTATGTAAATACTTTGGAAACTGTTTTGGTGTTACAAGTTTCCTGCTTACATTTGCAAGAAAATTATTAAGACTATAATGAAAGATAAAATAATATCGAAAGCTACCGAAATGTTTCTGAAACTTGGTTTCAAGAGCGTTACAATGGACGATATTGCTTGCGAGATGTGTATTTCTAAAAAAACAATTTATAAATATTTTGGCAATAAAGAACTTTTGATTGAAGAAGGTACGGCAATTGTTCATCAAAATATTTACAAAATTATCGATGAAATAGTTTTACAAAACTACAATGCTATTGAAGAGAATTTTGAAATAAGAAAAATGTTTAAAGAAATGTTTAAATATACTAACACTTCGCCATTGTATCAATTGAAAAAACATTATCCTGAAATACACATCAAAGTAATTGAAAGTAAAATTGAGGATTGTAATGAAATGTTTACACAGAATATTCTAAAAGGAATTCGTCAAGGTTTGTACCGAGATAATATTGATGTTGAAACGTATGTGAAATTCTATTACACATTAATTTTTTCTATAAACGAAACAACACAAAAAGAAAGTGAAGCATTAAAATTAGAGTTAGATGCTTTAGAATATCACACAAGAGCAATTGCTACGCCAGAAGGAGTTAAAGAACTTGAAAAACAATTATCAAACCTTAATATATAATCATCAATCTATGAAAAACCAATTAATATTAACTTTATTCTTTTTTGCATCAATTTTGCAAGCTCAAGATAAAAAAGAAAGCTATTCATTTAGCTTGCAACAAGCAATAGACCATGCTGTTCAGAACAATTATTCGGCAATAAACTCTAATAGAGATATAGAAGCTGCAAAACACAAAAAATGGGAAACAACCACAATGGGTTTGCCACAAATTAACGGGACTGTTAGTTATCTTAACAATTTGCAGTACACGAAACAAGGAGTCACTGGTGGTGGTGCTTTTGGTGGTGCGCCAGGTTCGGTTTCTACCATTGCTTTTGGAACAAAACACAGTATGAATGCTGGAGTAACATTAAGTCAATTACTTTTTGACGGATCTTATTTAGTTGGTTTGCAATCGGCAAAAGTATATTTGAAGATATCGGAAAATGCAAAGCTGAAAACCAGTCAGGAAATCAGAGAAATTGTTGTTAATTCCTATGGAAACGTACTTCTTGCTGACGAAAGTATTTTGATTTTCGAAAAAAATAAAGTTGTTCTCGAAAAAACATTATCAGACACCAAGCAAATTTTTAAAAATGGTTTGATAGAAGAAGAAAATGTAGAGCAACTGCAAATAACGTCAGCTTCTGTAAACAGCGCTTTGGCCAATGTAAAACGTCAAAGAACAATTGCTGTAGATATGTTGAAACTTATTTTAGGAATTAATTTGGATAACGAATTAACACTTACCGAAAAACTAGAGGATTTAACACAAAAAAATGTCGATATCTTATTACTTCAAGAAGAATTTAAAGCAACCAATAATATCGATTATCAAATAGGCCAAAATTTGCAAGAAAGCAAAAGATTGCTTCTTAAGTATGAGAAAAGCAAAGAACTTCCGTCTTTAGGTGCAGCAGTAAATTATGGTTATAATGCTTTCGAAAATAAATTTAACTTTTTCTCGAAAGACCAAAAATGGAATAATTTTGCCAATCTTGGTGTGAGTTTAAATGTGCCAATATTTAGCAGTTTGGGTAGCAGTGCTAGAAAACAACAAGCAAAAATTGCATTCGAACAAGCAACAACAAAACTTACAGAAACAGAACAAAATCTAAAACTTCAGTTCGAAAAAGCCAGAAGTGATTACGAATTTACCATCGAAGAATTGGCAACAAACAAAACCAATTTGAAACTTGCCGAAAGAATCGAAAACAAACAACAAGTCAAGTTTAAAGAAGGATTGTCAACTAGCTTCAATCTTAGTGAAGCCCAACGACAATTATACACTGCGCAACAAACTTATCTTCAATCAATGGTCGATGTGATAAACAAAAAAGCAACATTAGAGAAATTAATAAACAAAAAATAATCAAACAGCTATACAAAATGAAAAAAATAATCTTAATTTTTACAGTAACAACCCTATTGTTTTCTTGTGGAGGAAATGAAAATGCAACAACAACCGATGCATTAATCGAAACAAAAAACGTTGTTAATATCAAAGCAAAAAGGGACTTGTTACAAGCCGAAATTTCTAAAATAGATGCAGCATTAGCTACTTTAGAAGTTAAAACTGCTCAAGAAGCATTGGTTTCTGTATTAACAGTAAAAGACACTGTTTTCAATCATTATCTTGAAGTACAAGGAAATGTAAACACCAAAGAAAATATTTTAGTACAACCAGAAATGCCTGGAACACTAATTTCTCTAAATGTTATTGCTGGTCAAAGAGTAGCGAAAGGGCAAGTTTTAGGAAGAACTGATGATGGTGGAATGAGCCAACAATTGGCTTCAATAGAAAATCAATATGCCTTAGCAAAAACAACTTTCGAACGTCAAAAAAATCTTTGGGATCAAAAAATCGGTTCAGAAATTCAGTTTTTACAAGCGCAAACGCAAATGATTGGGTTACAAAAATCGGTTTTACAAATGAAAGCACAATTGTCTAAAACATTAATAAAAGCGCCATTTACAGGAGTTATTGATGCTGTTTTCGTAGAAAGAGGGCAAGTTGTTTCACCAAGTCCACAAGGATTAATGCGAATTGTAAACTTATCTAACATGTATGTTTCGACAGAAGTTCCAGAAACGTATATCGGGAAACTAAAAGTTGGTTCATCAGTAAATGTATTCTTAACAAGCTTAGGAAAAACGTATAAAGGAAGAGTTCGCCAAGTAGGAAACAACATTAATCCTGCCAATAGAAGTTTCGGGATAGAAGTTTCGGTGCCTAATCCAGGAAATTTATTGCGTCCTAATCAAGTTGCAAAACTTCAAATTATCGATTATACTAAGAAAAACGCCATTGTGGTTCCAACAAACACGATACAAGCTAATGGAGACGGAACAAAATTTGTTTACATCGCTAATAACGTGAACGGAAAAACTGGAGTTGCTAAAAAAGCAGTCGTAACAACTGGTCAATCATCAGAAAATGTTACCGAAATTTTATCCGGTATAAAATCAAACGATGTGATTGTTACCGAAGGAATTAATACGATTTCTGAAGGAACAAAACTTAATTTTTAAGGGAAGTTTAGAAGGTTTAAACAAAAAAAATATGGAACACAAAAACCACGAATTTAGCATATCAAGTTGGGCTGTCGACAATCGCGTTACAGTATATATCTTGACTTTACTTATAGTTGTAACAGGTATTATTGCCTATGTTACAATGCCAAGAGAGGATTTTCCCGAAATTATTGAAAATAAAATTTATATCTCATCCGTTTTTCCTGGAAACTCTGCCGAAGATGT
>NZ_JAYSSZ010000070.1:0-5106 GCF_043720215.1 Flavobacterium sp.
TTGGAGGAACAGAAGAAGGAAAAATTTCTTTTGCAATCATTTTCTCAGCTACTGTCGATTCCATTTTTATTTTCATTAATTCAGAACGGCGGTCTACAAATTCTGAACGCAATTCTTTAACTTCATTTGTTAAATCTGTTATTTGGTATATTTTTTTTTCGTAATTATGAGTATTTGCAATCATAATTATAGCAAGTAAAATCAAAAAAATAATGAATTGCCAGTTTTTGACTCCATCTTCATTAACTAAGAATTTTGCTTTTAATATGTTGTAAATTCCGTATTTCATTTTTTACTTTAAAATATTTACTTCTTCTCTGCTATTCTTAATTTTGCACTTCGGGCACGATTGTTAATTTTTATTTCTTCAGCCGAAGGAATAATCATTTTTCCAATTAATTTGAAAGGAACTTCAAATCGTCCGAAAAAATCTTTTTCAGGTTCTCCTTCAAACAAAGCG
Organism: Flavobacterium sp.; assembly: GCF_043720215.1. Lineage (GTDB taxonomy): Bacteria > Bacteroidota > Bacteroidia > Flavobacteriales > Flavobacteriaceae > Flavobacterium. The sequence continues at coordinate 461 of NZ_JAYSSZ010000070.1, forward strand.
TTTTTCATAAATCTTTTTACCAATCTATCTTCTAACGAGTGATAAGAAATAACACTTAATCTTCCCTCTGGATTTAAAATTTCTAGTGATTGTTCTAAAAACTCTTTCAGAACATCCATTTCTTGATTTACTTCAATACGAATAGATTGATATATTTGCGCTAGAATTTTATGCGCTTTATTGTTTGGTAAAAACCGCGCCAGAACTTGTTTTAAATCTTCAGTATTTACTATTTTTTCTTTCTCACGAGCCTCAATAATTGCTCGCGCAATCGCTATAGCATTTCCTAATTCTCCATATTCTGAAAAAATACGCTTCAAATTTGCTTCGTCATATTCATTCACAATATTAAAAGCTGTTAAATCATTTTTCTTACTCATTCTCATATCCAATTCGGCATCAAAACGAGTAGAAAAACCTCTTTCAGGAACATCAAACTGATGAGAAGAAACCCCTAAATCAGCCAAAATCCCATCGACTTTCTTAATTCCGTTGAAACGTAAAAACCTTTTTATGTATCTAAAATTTTCTTGTATTAATGTAAATCTTTCGTCAGGTAAAGCGTTTTCCCAAGCATCTTCATCTTGATCGAAACCAAATAGTTTCCCATCAGGCCCAAGTCTTGATAAAATTTCTTTCGAATGTCCGCCACCACCAAAAGTCACATCTACATACACTCCGTCAGGTTTAATGTTTAAACCATCGACCGTTTCTTTTAGCAAAACTGGATTATGATATTCCATTGTCATCGTCATTTACGTTACCCATTACATCCTCTGCCAAATCTGCAAAATCTCCAACCGAATCATCAATTGCTTTTTCGTATAAATCTTTGTCCCAAATCTCAATAATGTTTACTGCCGACGACAGTACGATATCTTTTGAAACTGAAGCAAAAACCGCCAAATCTTTTGGTATTAATAATCTCCCAGTTGCATCTATTTCTATCATTCGAACTCCAGCCGTGAAACGACGAATAAAATCATTATTCTTTTTTACAAAGCGATTTAGTTTATTGATTTTTTGCATCATCAAATTCCATTCTTGCATTGGATACAATTCCAAACACTGCTGAAAAACAGAACGCTTGAGCACAAAGCCTTCTTGCAAAGCTTCGCTCAATTGCTTCTTCAAAGGATTAGGCAACATGAGCCTTCCTTTAGAATCAACCTTACATTCATATGTTCCTACAATGGTATTCAAGCAGTTATGTTTTAATTTGATATTGAGCAAATATAAAAAAATATTTACCACATTTTACCACAAAATACCACTTTGTTGATAAGTTTTACATTTTTTAACAACTAACAAATGTAAAATCAAGGCAATTGACTTATTAACAAAAAAATAAGTTACAGAAAACAACAATTCATTTTTCGTATTTAAATCTTATATTTGCACACATTAAAGACAAAACGAATAACGGTGGACAATTTAAAAAAAGACGGTAAATACGAATATTTTGAAGCAGGGGAAGGAACTCCGATTATAATTTTACACGGACTAATGGGCGGTTTAAGCAATTTTGATGCTGTTGCCAATTATTTCCCTAAAAAAGGATACAAAGTAGTTATTCCGCAATTGCCATTATACACTCAAAATATACTAAAAACTAACGTTAAAGCATTTTCTAGATACGTAAAAGACTTTATTACTTTCAAAGGTTTTGATAGAGTAATTTTAGTGGGAAATTCATTGGGCGGACATATTGCATTATACTTTACAAAAATGTACCCAGAGAGAGTTTCTGGATTAGTAATTACAGGAAGCTCAGGGCTTTACGAGAGTGCTATGGGAGACAGTTACCCTAAACGTGGTGATTACGAATACATTAAGAAAAAAGCGGAAGGTGTTTTTTATAACCCTGCTATAGCTACAAAAGAAATTGTTGATGAAGTTTACGCAACAGTAAACGACAGAATAAAACTGATAAAAACATTAACTATCGCAAAAAGTGCTATTCGTCATAACATGGCTAAGGATTTACCAAAAATGCATGTTCCTACTGGAATTATTTGGGGAAGAAACGATAATGTTACACCACCAGATGTCGCTGAAGAATTTCATAGATTACTACCAAATTCTACCCTATACTGGATTGAAGAATGTGGACATGCTGCTATGATGGAACATCCTGATGAGTTTAATCGCTTGCTTGATGAATGGTTAACTACAAAGGCCGAACATTAAAAACTGCCTTAGTCTTTAAAAAAATAATCATACCGCTATTTTAGCGTAAAACATATTAAATGAAAATTAATACTGCCGAATTTATTATAAGTAATTCTATTGTGAGTTTGTGTCCGCAAGAACGCTTACCAGAGTATGCTTTTATTGGACGATCTAATGTTGGAAAATCATCGTTAATAAACATGTTGACCAATCACAAAAGTTTGGCAAAAACCTCTGGAAGACCAGGAAAAACGCAATTAATAAATCATTTTAAGATAAACAACAACTGGTTTCTTGTCGATTTACCAGGTTATGGTTATGCTAAAGTTTCTAAAAAAACAAAAGAAGTATTTCAGCAATTTATAACCGATTATTTTGAGAAAAGAGAACAGTTAGTTTGTGCTTTTGTATTGATAGACATTCGTCACGAGGCACAAAAAATAGATTTAGAATTTATCACTTACCTTGGCGAAATAGAATTACCTTTTTGTATTGTCTTTACTAAAGCTGACAAAATTAGCAAAGGAAAAGTAGACCAACACGTTGCTGCTTATCGCAAAGCTTTACTTGCCAACAATTGGGCAGAAATGCCACACCACTTTGTAACTTCTGCAACGGAACACACAGGAAAAGAAAGTCTTTTAAGTTATATAGATGAAGTAAATCAGGAGATTTTTAAGGAGAATGGATTTTAGAAATCGAACATTTCTTTTAAATTAACGTCTAATGTTTTAGACAAATTTTTTGCGTTTGCAATAGTAGTGTTAATTAACCCTCTCTCTATTCTACTAATTTGCGAAATTTCAATATTTGATTCAAATGCCAACTGAGCTTGAGAAAATCCTTTTTCTTTTCTAAGCTTTTTGAGTCTTCTTCCAAACTCTTTTAAAAATATTTTATCAATTTCTATAGGCACATACAAATTTGTGCCATTCATAAAATTATTTTTAGGCACGAATGCCTATTTTTAAAATATTTTCATATCTTTCGAAAGAATAAAACAACAAAACTTTAACAAAGTCTATGGTAAAACCGTAAAATCGTTTTAACTAAACATCTTATTCTTGCTCAGAATAAAAAATTTTACATCTTGTCCCAACCTTTTGCATGATTTTATTCTCTTACTATATTCAAACCTTTAACAAAACAAACTAAATGAAACAAAAACTCAAGAAATTAAAATCACTATTTGCAATTACCCTGACAGGATTATTGCTTTTTAGTTGTCAAGAAGAATTTACCAACAAGCCATTGAATGAAAATGGACTTATTGTTCAAAAAATATCATTAAAGGAGGTAAATTCACCTTATTTAAATCAAAAAATCTTGTTAACAGCAAACGATATAAAAAGCAGAAATCTAAAGTCTAAAAATAATGCTTTAGACAAAATGGTTTATGATTCGATAAACAATTTCTACTTTGATGATGAAAACGGAATATATATTAATGACGGAATTAAAAATTCCTATACATTCGAGATGGTTCGTCCTGATGGTAATGGAAAATTAGAAAACTTAGTATTTGCATCAAAACCTGATGGAACTTACAGTATTTATTTTGTAAAATATGATTTTACTGAAACAGAATTGGTAGGTTTAAGTCCAGAAGAAATTGAAAATAGCTCTAAGGAATTTTACGAAGTAAATCTAAATAATAGTGAATCAACTTTAACCTCAAAATGTAGTGCTGTTGTCCTTTGTTATACAAGCCCAAGAGATGATGGTGCAGTTGATGGACCTAACCAGATATGCACATATGAATTAAATGGATGTGGTGGTGACATATCTAGCGGAGGAGCGGGAACAAGTGGTACAGCAACAGGAGGAACTAGCCCTGGGACAAGCGGAGGGGTTATTACTGGACCAGTTCGCGGTAGCGGCTCAGTTTTAGAGGTGCTTCCAAATCCTTGTGATAAATTAAAAAAACTTTTTGATCCAACTAAAGGAAATATAAAACCAACTATTCTAAATAATCTTCGTCCAAACATTGCTATAAATCCATCAGGAGAAGCGGGAGCTACATTAGCAATGAGTCCAACTGGAGCTTCTACAAATACAACAATCCCTGCAACTACAGCAAATAGCGTAGGTATACCAACTGGTTCAAATTCTTATAGTGGCATACATACGCATCCATTAGACACGTATCCTATGTTTTCTTGGAGCGATGTCTATACGTTATACCAAATGAATAACAATTTAGCTAGTTATAATGAAGGAATGGCAAGCTATTTGTTAGTTTGTCAAGATGACAATGGGGTTTTTCAAACATACGCCATTGTAATTGATGAAATTGCTATTAATAATATAGAAAATGTTTTAAACAGTCCAGAAAATAATGGCTGTACACATGATGAAGTTGCGCTAAATATGAATGCAAATTTTGAAAAAAAATATGCAAAGGCTGATGCATTAGACAACAATTATGAAAGAGCGTTTTTGCAACAAATGTTTGGATATAATGTATCTTTGTA
>NZ_JAYSSZ010000071.1:0-5103 GCF_043720215.1 Flavobacterium sp.
TTTTTACTCTAGAGAAATAAACAACTTCCGCTCCTAACTCTACAGATAAATCATCTTTTAGTATTTTGAAACTCGGGTTGGCACTAAATATTAAGTTTGACTTTTCAATATTCGAAGCTACAGGAACTAAAGGTAATGCCATTAAATAAGAAGTTTCGAAACTTGTATTCAGATAATCGACACCAAATTTTGCTTTTACAGAAGTGTCACCGAAATTAAAATTGAATGCTGGTTTAATGATGAATCTATTTTCTTTAGAACCATAATTATCTGAAAAAGAAACAAAATTTAAATTTAATCTATCAAAAAAACTATCTGTAATAGCTAATTCTGAACCAATTTTAATCGTATTGTACTTGTGTCTTCCGTTAATCGAATCATTTTGTATTGCTGTAAAATTCGGGTTTTCTAATGGCAAACCATACCAATTATAACCTTCGTTTTTAATCCCTAAATCGGCTGTCCATTTTGTGCCATTCCGTTGGTAGGCATAAAAAACTCCTCCAGAAGTTTCTGAAAATTTATCATCCAGCAAAACTCCTTTTATTCCGCCTTGCGTAGATTGATGGCGAGCCATTCCTCCTAAATATTGGTATTTGTCTAATTCGTGTGTTACAAATAATTCGGCATTTGCGGTAGCATAATTCCCGAAACCTAAAGTTACATAATTTTGATATAATTTCTCTTGTTTAGCCTTATCGACTCCAGCTGCTTTCCCTTTAGATGGTGTGAATGTAGATGCAACAGGAAACGAGAAAATCTGGTATTTAATTTCTTCTTTCTTACTTGTTTCGTTATCGTCTAACGTTGGTGTTTCTTTAATTTTATTTGCATCCGAAACAGATGGCGTATATGGTTTTACTACGTTTACAACTTCTGTCCCTATGTTTTCGTCTTTCTTTTGAGCGAAAGAAAGTTGGAATGTTATAAGTAGAATTATGATGATTTTATTTTTCATATATGTTTTGTTTGCTATTTCACAAAGTCACACGAAGATGACACAAAGATTTACAAAATATTTATTTAGTAATCGACGAATTTGTTTTGGCTTCTTCGGTTTTAATTTTATCTAATTCTGTTTGAGCTTCGGCAACCACTTCATCAAATTCTTGAAAGTTTTTGATGACACTTTCTAAAATGTATGTCGCTTGAAAACTATCTTTTAATCCGTAAAAATTCTTTGCCATAACTACTAAGCCTTTGGCACCAAAATATTTATAACCCGAATAATCTTTGGCTAATTTTTGAACTACTTTGTTAGAATCTTCGAATTTTGATTCCTTATTTTTGAAATAGGCATCATAAAACAAGGCTTCGGCAGCGAGTTCTCCTTTGGCAATTTTCTGTAATTTAGCGTAAGCGTCTTTGGCTTTAGCCTCGTCATTTACTTGTATTGCAGCTCTTGCTACAATAATTTGAGCATCACTTTTTATTTTATTATCCGTTTTTGGGTTTGCTAACACTTTTTCGGCATAAACTACAGCATTTGCATACTCTTTTCCGTCATAATACACTCGCATCAAATTTGCTTGTGCGTAGGTTTTATTCTGAGGATAATCGGCTTCCGTTTCTAAACGAAGTAAAACTGGAATCGCTTTCGTATTATCTTCTGCTTTAATATAAATTTCGCACAAACGAGATAACGATTGCTCAGTATATTCGCTTCGTGATTTAGAAATTACATACTCATAATTAGAAACTGCACTTTTAGCCTGTCCATCTGTATACAATGATTGTGCTAGGAAAAAATTAGCTTTTAACGAGTGAATCCCGTTAGGGAAATTCTTCACATAACTGGTTAAATTTGTAATGGATTGTTTGGTATTTCCTTGCAAATATTGCTTTTCGGCAGCTTCCCAAGAATCATTGTCTAATTCTGCATCAGAAACTTCAACGAAATCGAGTGTTTTTACCCAAGTGGCATATTCGTCTACTTTTCCGTTATCGACATAAATTAATCGTGCCGTTTTTACGGCTTCAAGTGCTTCTTCCGATTTTGGAAAATCGGCCACAACTTTTTTGAACTTGGTTAATGCCAAATCATCTTTATCTCCATTATAATAAATTAAACCTTGACGCAGAATTGCTTTAGCATTATAACTTCCATTTTTGAATTCAGAATTCAACTGATCATAGGTTTTTATTGCCGATGACGTTTCGTTTTCAGCAGTATAGGTATTGGCTAATTCAAACAAAGCATCATCACGATATTGAGAATCTGAATATGTTTTTAGAAACTGATTAAATTCAGAGATTTTCTTGTCGTTTTTGCCCATAAATCCGTTACAAATCGCTTTTTGAAACGCTGCATAATCAGCATCGATGCTTTTTAACACAATTGCTTTGTCGTACGCTTCCAATGCAGATGAATATTTTGTGGTTACAAATCGGCTATCTGCCAAACGCAAGTAAGCATCGGTTAAACGTGTTTTATCTTCTTTAGAAACTTCAACATATTTTTGAAAAAAATTTCCTGCTTGATCATATTCTTTTAGCTTGAAATGTGAATAGGCGATGTTATAATTAACATTTTTGAATTCTGGAGTGTCTTTCGCTTCAGCATAACCAAGAAACTGTTTAAAACTTAATAAGGCATTCGTAAAATCGTCTAAAACATATTCGGTTTCTGCTTTCCAGAAAGTAGCACGAGCCGAAAATTTGGCATCTTTTTGTTCTGCAATCGATTTTTTGAATAGTGGCAATGCAGAAGCGTAATCGCCATCGGTAAACAATTCTAATCCGCGATAGAAAGATACTTTTTGATAGGCAAGTTTATTACTACTTTTATTTTTTTCTAATAAAACTAAAGCTTCCTTATAATTCTTGGAAGTGATAAATGAATTGATTAATAAATTTTCGATTTCAAATTTATTTAGCGAAGCGGGATATTTTATCATAAATCCAGATAAAACATCAGGAACACTTTGGTACGAATTTCCAATATCGTAACTCAAACGAGCATAATTAAGATAAGCATCTTCTTGAATTTTTAAATCAAATGCCATTTCGGAAGCGTTTTTGAACGCATTTAATGCTTGTGGTTTTTTATCGGTTTTCAAATAACTTTCTCCCAAGTGATAATAAGCATTTTGAGCAACAGAATCTTTTCCACCAATTATTTTATTGAATTGAGTAATCGCATTCTCGAAATCATTCTGTTTGTAATATGCGTATCCTAACTGATAATAATCGGTATTATTCCATTTTCCTTTTTTCCCTTTGTACTCTTTTAGAAACGGAATAGCTTCGTTGTATTTTTTTAAATTAAAATAGCTTTCGCCAATAATCTTATTGAGTTCCGATTTTTCGATAGCATTAGAACCTTTCATTGCAGCTTGTCCTAACTCGATTGCTTCAGCAAATTTTCCTAGTTTAAAATTCATATCCGCTTGAAAATAAGATAACTTCTCCTTGTATTTCTCTTCGCCCGAAACTTGATCAAAATATTTACTAGCTTCTTTATAATCATCGCCTTCATAAGCCAAAAAGCCTAAGTAGTATTTTGCTTGTGAACCATATTCTTGCGAATTAACTACTTTGTTAAAATACTGAGTAGCTTCTTTTTTCTTTCCAGAATTAAAAAAACTATAGGCTTTATAAAAATTAAAACGCTCTTTTTCGTCGTTTGTCAAAGTGCTTTCGTCAACTTTATCAAACCACTCTAAAGCTTGAGCATATTTCCCTTGTTCGAAATAATAAGTAGCCACTTCAGAATATGCTAAATTTTGTTTTGTGCTTGTTGGATAATTTTTTATAAAATTCTCCATAGCTTCATCAGCATTATTCTGATTTAATCTAATGGCGCAATTTGCACTATAATAAGTGCAATCTGATTGTATTTCTATATTAGAATTTTGTTGCTTGACTTTATCAAAAATTATTTGGGCTGATTGGTATTGCTTGTTATTATACAAAGTCAAAGCGTTATTATAATCTACTAAATCATTTGTATAAATAGCAGATTGTTGTGCAAATACCGAAGAAAATTCGAAGAAAAGAAAGATGAGAAATGACAATGAAAATTTTAGCATTGGTAACTGATTTTAGGATTCAAATATAGTATTTTCTTACTCTTTAAACGATGAAAAATGAGCTTTAGTATTCAAATTCTATATTCTTACAAATTTTATTTTGAATAAGAAACATAACTTACTACTTTTACGAAATAAAATTCTACAAAAGATGTCAAAAACCATATTATCATTACACGACGTAAATATTTACCAATCAGGTAACAAAATTATATCTGATATAAATCTGAGTGTAAATCCAGGTGAATTTATATATATAATAGGTAAAACAGGATCTGGAAAAAGTAGTTTCATGAAAACACTTTATGGAGATTTAACACTTACTGATGGAGAAGGAACTATTGTAGATTATGACTTGAATGGACTTATTGATAAAGATATTCCGTATTTGCGAAGAAAAATCGGAATGGTTTTCCAGGATTTTAAACTGTTACCTGACCGAACTGTAGCTAATAATTTACTATTTGTACTAAAAGCTACAGGTTGGATTGACGTGCAAGATATGGACGATAAGGTTATAGAAGTACTAAAAAAGGTAGGCATGGAAAGCATGGCAAACAAAATGCCACATCAGCTTTCTGGTGGAGAACAACAGTGTGTCGCTATTGCAAGAGCTTTACTTAATGATCCTGAACTAATACTTGCTGACGAACCAACTGGAAATCTTGACCCACAAACTAGCGGTGAAATCCTTGAAGTTCTAAAGAAAATAAATGACCAAGGAAAAACTATTCTTATGGCAACTCATGATTATGCTTTATTAATGAAATATCCTTCAAAAACATTAAAATGTGAAGACGGATCTATATTTGAAGTCGTTCAGAGAACGGTTTAAAATAATAAATTTAAGAAAAAGGCTTTTAGAAAACATTTCCTAAAAGCCTTTTTTATTACTCTTTTATCTCAATAGGACCGTCCCACTCCATCATACCGCCTAGAAGATTGTAAGTCGTTTCAAAACCCAATTCTCTCATAATACTACAAGCTTGTCCGCTTCTTCCTCCTGATTTACAATACACATAATAGTTTTTAGATTTATCTAATTCCTCTAATTCATATATAAAACCTTGAC
>NZ_JAYSSZ010000072.1:0-5101 GCF_043720215.1 Flavobacterium sp.
TCTAACAATCCGTTTTCAAAAATCAACAAAATGATTTTTTCGAAGTCTTTCTGCTCCATTCCGTATGGCGGATCGGCAAAAATAATATCGTAACTGGCTTTGTTTTTTTCTAGGAATGCGAAAACATCACTTTTTATAGGCGTAATGTCAAAATCAAATTCTTTAGTTGTTTTTCGTATAAAATTTACACAACCCATATCACCATCTACGCTAGTAATGGGTTTACAACCACGTGAGGCAAACTCGTAACTTATACTTCCTGTTCCTGCAAATAAGTCAAGTACACGAAGTTCAGTAAAATTGAAATTATTATTTAAAATATTAAACAACGCTTCCTTACACATATCAGTCGTAGGGCGAACTGGCAAGTTTTTGGGTGGAGAAATTCGTCTTCCTTTGTATTTTCCTGATATTATTCGCACGCGTGTATTAGTATAAAGTTTTGTAAATAGTCTTGTTGTGAAATTTTACTTTCTAAATCATTATTCTCAAAAAATAAGGAAACATTTCTTATATATTTATATGCAATTTGATATGTCTCGCTTTCTTTTGTGATTTCTCCAAAGATTTTTAGTTGCAAAGTTTCTGGATTGAGTTGCAATTGTTCAACGGTAAATAATAAAAAATAAATAAAATCTTCTTTGGTTTTGTATTCAAAAGAGTTAAAAAGTATTAATTCTTGATTTTTAACTACAATAATCTGAAAATTATCGTTTTGGCAATGAATAAATACTTGTGGTTCTTCTTTATTTTTACTCAAATCCAATACTTTTTTTACAAGAATAGAATAGGAGTGTTTATAATCAAAACTTCCATAAATATCAATCAATGAATTGTTTATATTCACATAAGGAATGTAAACAGAATTCATATCATAGTTAGGTATTTTATCAAAAGTAATAAAATCTGTTTCAAAAACTTTAATGTTATATTGCAAATAACTTCCTAAATATTGCTCATCAAACAAAACATGTGGAACAAATGCTGAAAGATTATTGTTATGAAGAACCAATATAGAATCAAATTTTGATTGTAAAATGGGTGTTTTTTTTATAAAATTTATAATTTCCTCTTCTATATCAATAAAATTATTCGATTTTTTTATGGGATAATTACCAATAGTTTCAATTTTGTTAGACAAAGTATCCATTATGCAAAATGAAATTTCAGATAGTGAAATTTGCAACACTAACTTAATGTATTTTTTATCTAGAATTGTTGGTGATGAAATCTGCATTGCGTGAATCTCAGTTATATGGCAAATCTACAATTTTTTTTACTTTAATAAACAAACTAGAAAATTTTGATTAGAAGATTTACTTTTAAAAATTCAACCATAGATTCTCAGATTTTAAATTAGTGAATTCGTGGCAAAAAATCACAAAAATTGATGAATTACAAAAAAATCTGTGAATCAGTAGTAAAAAAGTAAACAAGTTAATTTTGATGTGTATATTTGAAATATAATATTTTACCAGAAATAAATGAGTGCTTCCTTGTTTTACAGTGTTTTACAAAAAAAATTTCCTTTTAAGCCCACCGTAAAACAAGATATTTTCTTTCAGCAAATTGCAGAATTTATTACAAACAGTAATAAAGACGAAATTTTTGTACTAAAAGGGTATGCAGGAACTGGAAAAACAACGGTGATTTCGACCATAGTAAATAACCTAATCGAAATTAATAAAAAGTATGTTTTACTTGCCCCAACTGGTCGTGCAGCAAAGGTAATTGCTAATTATTCGAACAAACCTGCATTTACCATTCATAAAAAAATATATTTTCCTAAAAAGACATCTGGCGGTGGCGTTTCATTTACTTTACAACCCAATAAGCATAAGAATACTATTTTTTTTATTGATGAATCATCGATGATTTCGGATGTGAATACCGAATCTAAATTATACGAAAACGGTTCCCTTTTAGATGATCTAATTTCCTATGTCTATTCGGGCGATAACTGCAAAATGATTCTATTAGGTGACACAGCTCAATTACCACCAGTTCAGTTAGATATATCTCCAGCATTAGATACAGATACTTTGAGTTTACATTATAATAAAGATGTGTATTCTATCGAATTTGATGAAGTCATGCGTCAAGAAGAAAACTCGGGAATTTTGTATAATGCTACTGAACTTAGAGAATTATTAAAAGATGTATTTTTCGATAGTTTCAAATTTAATCTCAAAGGATTTAAAGATATTGTTCGACTATCAGATGGTTACGATATTCAAGACGCCATCAATTCGGCTTATAGCAATTATAGTATCGAAGACACAGCATTTATAGTTCGTTCTAACAAGCGAGCCAATCAGTACAATCAACAAATTAGAACAAAAATTCTAGATAAAGAAAGCGAACTTTCTACAGGAGATTTCTTGATGGTTGTAAAAAATAATTACTTTTGGCTAAAGGATTCCGACCAAGCTGGTTTTATTGCCAATGGTGATATTATCGAAGTGTTGGATATTCGAAATATAAAAGAATTATATGGCTTCAAATTTGCTAATGTCAAGATACGAATGGTCGATTATCCAGACCAAAAACCATATGAAACCGTTTTATTATTAGATACCATTTCGAGCGAATCACCCTCATTATCCTATGAAGAATCAAATAGATTGTATCAAGAAGTGATGAAAGATTATGAAGGAGAAACGAAGTTTAAACAATTTCAAAAAGTAAAAGAAAATGAATATTTCAATGCCTTGCAAGTCAAATTCTCGTATGCCATAACGTGCCACAAATCGCAAGGAGGACAATGGAATACCGTATTTATCGAGCAGCCTTATTTACCAAACGGAATCGATAAAGATTATATTCGCTGGTTATATACCGCCATGACAAGAGCAAAAGATAAGTTATATTTGATAGGTTTTAAAGATGAAAATTTTGTAGAATAAATTAAGGCGTTACCACAAGGGTCGGGCTTTACGTTGCAATCTTTTTTTGGAAGAAAAATCCAAAAAAAGGATTTCCACTTCAATCCCTAACGCAAAAAGAGAGCATTTTGTCATTTCGACGAAGGAGAAATCTCATAAATTGAACAACTATTGAGATTCTTCGTTCCTCAGAATGACAAATCCCATTAATTTTAATAAAATTATGATAACAACAGAAACCATATTAAGTTTATTTTTAGGAATCGGACTAGCTGCATCAGCAGGTTTTAGAGTTTTTTTACCACTTTTTGCATTGAGTTTAGCATCACACTTTAATGTTATTCCACTCAACGAAAGTTGGGCTTGGGTAGGAGGTATTCCCGCTATGATTTCTTTAGGAATAGCCATGATTGCCGAGATTTTTGGGTATTATATTCCGTTTGTAGACAATCTTTTAGATACAATTGCCACACCATTAGCGGCAATTGCAGGAACGGCTGCCATGGCATCAACATTAGTAGATTTAGATCCTATGATGACTTGGGGATTAGCTATAATTGCAGGAGGAGGAACCGCAACTGCCATGCAAGGAATGACAACCATGACAAGGCTCGCTTCATCAGTAAAAACAGCAGGTTTAGGAAATCCTGTAGTTTCTACTGCGGAAACAGGAACTGCAATTACTTTGAGTTCACTGGCAATATTTTTACCAATTGTTGCTGTTGTAATAGTGGTTTTAATATTTTTATTGATATTTTGGTTGTATAAAAAATTCAGAAAATAAGTACTATGAGAAGTGTTTTTATAATGTTTATTTTTCAGATTTTATCATTCAATGCATACTCGCAAAATAGCAATGATATTCAAAGATTAATTTTTGAATTTGATAATTTTAAGCATGCAAGTACTAAATTTGAAATTGATTACCAAACAAATACACTTACCACTTTTATTTTAGGAAATAAAAGAAATGGGAAGAAAGAAGTTGTATTTAAAAAAGCATACCCATTTTTAAATAAACAAATTCTTCAATTTAATTCATTAATAATTAAAAATGTACCTAAGAAAGATATAGTAAAAGAAGAATCTGCCTTTGATGGAGGTGGTTTTAAAATTAATTTTATTAAAAAAAATGGAATTGTTTTAAAAATAAATACTCTACAACCATCTCGATATAAAGAAAAATTTAAAACAGAGTTTAAGTTAATAGATTCTTTTTTTGAATTTGCATATTCAATTGTTAAAGATACATAAGGTATTAAAGCATTAGATGAAAGTTATAGACCTTATCTTGTAGGATTGCCAATAAGAAAAGTGTCAGAATCTCCATTAGAATATAATATATGGGGAAGTATAAGTGGGAGTATAAATGGAGATGTTTTTATGAATAAAGGTTTTTCAACTTTTTTGAATAATTTGCCTACTGATAAATGTGTCATAATTAACTGTAATGATGAGTTAAGCTATGCTTTACAAAATGACATTTTGAGTTTGTATATTATTAAGAACTCCAATTTACATTTTTTAAATAATGGATATTTAAAATATACCCGAAAAGATCTTTTAAAAATTAAAAAAGAAATTAAAGATGCTGAGGATAGTAATAAAAAATTTAATTTAACTAGCGAAAATTCATATCATTATAATATGTATATGATTGATAGAATTGGATTTGACAATTGGCTTAAAAAAGATGAAATTATGCTAAATGAGTCAATTGATGATGTAAAAAAGAAATGTAAATAGTTAAAGATTAAAAAAACCTTTGAACCTTTGTCACTCAAAACCTTAGAACCTTAAAAGAAATGAAAATAATAGCCGTAATTCCCGCACGATACGCCTCAACACGATTTCCAGCCAAACTCATGCAAGATTTGGGCGGAAAAACAGTTATTTTACGAACGTATCAAGCAGCAGTTGAAACCCATTTGTTTGATGATGTTTTTGTAGTGACTGATTCTAATTTGATTTATAATGAAATTATTTCTAATGGTGGAAAAGCCATTATGAGTATCAAAGAACACGAATCGGGTAGCGACCGAATTGCAGAAGCCATCGAAAATCTTGAGGTGGATATTGTTGTCAATGTGCAAGGTGACGAACCTTTTATCAACAAAGAACCACTCGAAAAAGTGATTGAAGTGTTTAGAAATGATACCGAAAAAATAGTAGATTTGGCTTCTTTAATGAGAAATATTACTAACAAAAATGATATT
>NZ_JAYSSZ010000073.1:0-14822 GCF_043720215.1 Flavobacterium sp.
GTCTTCGCAAACTTCCGGTGGCTATAATTCCTTCTTTATTTAGAAAATCAAGATTGTTATTATAAACTAAAATATCTTTTTCATTGGCTCTTTCTAAAACTGCCGCTTGCACAATTCCTTGTGGTAAAGCGGTTGGAACGTCTTTCATAGAATGAACAGCAATATCTATATCACCATTTATCATAGCAATATCTAATGTTTTTGTAAATATTCCTGTTATTCCGAGTTCATAAAGTGGTTTGTCGAGAATGATATCTCCTTGGGATTTTACCGCTACAATTTTGGTTTTATAACCCAAATCGTTTAACATTTTCTCAACATGATGTGCTTGCCAAAGTGCTAATTCACTATCACGAGTTCCTATGCGAATTATTTTAGTCATTATTTGGCTTTTTCTATTTGGAAAACTTTCTGAATCCAATCGATACTTTCGTCGACCATTGTTTCTTCGTCTTTGAGATGGTTGGCAAAATGATTGGTTATTTTTTGAATAATGCGATTACTAATAAGTTCAGCCTGTTCTTCATCAAAATTTGATAATTTTTTTCTTTGAAAGGTCAGCTCTTTTTCTTTAATTGTATTCAATTTTGCTTTGAGAGCATGAATTGTTGGAGCATATTTTCTCCCATTCATCCAAGCTATAAATTCGTCTTTTATTTCTTCAATAATAGCTTGTGCAGCAGGAATGTGCAGCTTTCTGTTCTCGAGAGTTTCATCAGTAATTTGAGATAAATCATCTAAATGCACGAGTGTTACATTTTCTAATTCATTCACATTAATATTTACATTTTTCGGAATCGATAAATCTAAAATCAATAATGGTTTTTTTAGATTTAAAATAGCCTTGTCTATTGTTGGATTTTGCGCACCAGTTGCCACTACTAAAACATCGGCTTTTTGTAATTCGATATGCAAATCGGCATAATCTTTTACAATCAAATTAAGTTTTCCAGCAAGTTTTTCAGCTTTATCTTTAGTTCGATTTATTAAAGTGATGTGCTCATTTTTAGAATGTTTTACTAAATTTTCGCAAGTATTTCTTCCTATTTTTCCTGTGCCAAAAAGCAAAATATTTTTTTCGCCAATATTTTCTACATTTTTCATAATGTATTGAACTGAAGCAAATGAAACCGAAGTCGCTCCAGATGAAATTTCGGTATCTGTTTTTATTCTTTTACTAGCTTGAATGACCGCATTTACTAATCTTTCCATAAAAGAATTAGCTAGTTCTAGAGCTTTACTTTCTGTAAAGGCAATTTTTATTTGGCTAATAATTTCGAAATCACCAAGAATCTGACTGTCTAAACCAGTTCCTACTTTAAATAAGTGAGATATCGCTTCTTGATTTTTGTATACGTAAGCTACTTTCTGAAAATCTTCAACAGTTCCATTTGAGTTTTCACAAAGTAACTTGATAAGTTGAAACGGATGTTGTGCAAAACCGTAAATTTCGGTTCTGTTGCAAGTTGAAGTAACGATTAGACTTTCTATTCCTTCGGTTTTTGCTTGTTGTAATAAGTTCGATTTAGATTGTGCATCAATACTAAATTTACCACGCATCTCGGCATCAGCTTTTTTGTAATTTAGGCCAATGGCATAAAAAGAAGTGTGCTTCGAAATTGTATTGTTCTCCATAATTGTCACTTTATTCAAAAAGTTACACAAAAGTATTATTATACAATTTATAAAAGTAACGCTAGAAGGTCAATTTGTGTCGCTATGAGAATTTTACTTTAAAAAATAGATTTTTATCGTTATTTCTCTTATTTTTGTATTAAAATCAAGGCGTATGAAATTATTTATTTAGAACAATTCTAAATAAATAAAATATAATTTCATCAAAAACTAATAAAAAAACATCGCTATGAGTTCACCTGAAGAAATAAAGATTGATGATGATTTTATTTTAATTCGTTTTCAGAATGATACTGATGAGATGATTTCCTTTGAACGTCAGGTAAATAACGGATTAATTCAGTTTCATTTCGGATTAAAAGGCAATGCAAAATTTATCTTCAATCAAGGAAATTACACTTTAGACTTGAAAGAAGAAAAGTCATTGTTGTTTTATAATCCGCAAAAAGAATTGCCGTTGCACCTAGAAATTGGGCCAAAATCGTGGTTAATTTCTATATTGGTTTCTATCAAAAAATTTCATGGCTTATTTTCTGCCGATACCGAGCATATTCCGTTTTTGAGTGACGAAAATAGAGATAAGAAATATTATGGCGAAGAAAATATTTCTCCATCGATGGCAATTGTCTTAAATCAAATGTTTCATTACAACTTGAATCCATCTATAAAAAATTTATATTATAAAGGTAAAGGTTACGAATTGTTGAGTTTGTTTTTTAACCGTTCCGAAGACCCAAATGCAGAGCAATGTCCGTTTTTAATTGATGAAGAAAATGTTTTAAAAATAAAAAAAGCCAAAGAAATCATTATTGCTAATATGGCCGAACCTCCGGGTTTACAAGAATTAGCTGATGAAATTGGATTGAATTTAAAAAAACTAAAAATGGGTTTCAAACAAATATACGGCGATACCGTTTACGGTTTTTTATTTGATCACAAAATGGAACACGCTCGTAAATTACTAGATTCAGGATCGTATAATGTAAATGAAGTTGGGCTAAAAATTGGTTATAGCACTGGAAGTCACTTTATTGCGGCCTTTAAAAAGAAATTCGCTACAACACCAAAAAAATATTTAATGTCTATAAATCCAAACACATAATTATTTGAATAAAACAACCAATAAATAATTGTTAATCATAAATTAAAAAAAGTTAGAATTATTACTTTTATAAAAAATATAACACCAATGAAAGGAGTATTACTTGTAAATCTAGGATCCCCAGAAAGCCCAACACCAAAAGATGTAAAACCATATTTAGACGAATTTTTGATGGATAAATACGTTATAGATGTTCCATTTTTATTACGCGCTTTATTGGTTCGAGGTATAATATTACAAACAAGACCAAAAAAATCAGCAGCAGCTTATGCTAAAATTTGGTGGGAAGAAGGATCACCTTTAGTTGTTATTTCTCAGCGCATGCATAAGAAAGTTCAAGCAAAAATAGATATTCCTGTTGCTTTAGCCATGAGATACGGAACCATGTCTATCCTGAAAGGATTACAAGAATTACATGACAAAGGCGTAAATGAAGTGATGCTTTTTCCTTTATATCCGCAACACGCGATGGCGTCTACGACTACTATTTTAGTGCTTGCAGAAGAATTACGCAAGGAACATTTTCCTGAAATGAAATTCACGATTGTTCCTGCATTTTACAACAAACCGGATTATATAAAAGCCTTAGCTAATTCGATAAAAAAACATTTAGATTCTTTTGATTATGATCATTTATTGTTTTCATATCACGGAATTCCGAAGCGACATATTCGTAAAACTGATATAACTAAATCACATTGTACTATTGATGGTTCTTGTTGCAATACACCATCGCCAGCACATGAATTTTGTTACCGTCATCAGTGTTACGAAACCACAAAACAAGTGGTAAAATTATTGGGGATTGCTGAAGAAAAATACAGTCAAACATTTCAGTCACGTTTGGCAGGTGACAAATGGCTAACACCTTATACAGATGTTGAAATAAACAAAATGCCAGAAAAAGGAATTAAAAAATTAGCAGTAGTGACTCCAGCTTTTGTATCCGATTGTTTAGAAACATTAGAAGAAATTGCCATGGAAGCAAATCATCAATTTAAAGAACATGGAGGAGAAGAATTTATGGCAATTCCTTGTATGAATGATGGAGATGAATGGTGTGATGTTGTAGCGGATTGGATTAAGAATTTTCAGAAAAAAGACTAGAAGATAATAGACGGATAAATATATAGATTTAAAAATGGAAATATACAACTACTTAAAATCACTTCATCTCATATTTGTGGTTACTTGGTTTGCAGGATTGTTTTATGTTGTAAGACTGTTTGTATATCACGCCGAAGCTAATCTGAAGCCTTCGCCGGAGAAAGAAATTTTAATAAAGCAATACCAACTCATGACCTACAGGTTGTGGTATATTATTACTTGGCCATCTGCTATTTTTACTAGTGTTTTTGCTTTCTGGATGTTGTTTTTTACAGATTTAGGAAATGCATGGCTCAAAATGCCTTGGATGCACGTAAAACTTGGCTTTGTTTTTGTGTTGTATTTATACCATTTGAAATGTCATCAAATAGTTTTGCAATTGCAAAAAAATGAACTAAAACATACATCTAATTTTTTTAGGATTTGGAACGAGGGTGCTACTATTATACTTTTTTCGGTCGTGTTTTTAGTAGTGTTAAAAGACGCTTTTAATTGGATTTATGGTGTAATTGGAATCTTTTTATTTTCGACACTAATAATGCTAGGATATAAATTTTATAAAAAAATTAGAGAAAAAAATAACTCTTAATGAATACACTTTTCTCTGTTAAGCAATTATCACTTCGGGTAAGAATTTTTCTTGCCATGATTCTTATTACACTTATTTCTTCTATATTAATTGCCTCTGTGTCTATAATTCAGTTCGGAATTGAAAGTCAAGAATACCACCAAGAAAGATTGCAACGAAAAGAAAATCAGATAAAAGAGCATATTATTTACATACTTTCTAAAACACCACATCCGTTAATTACCCTAAACATTCCAGCCATTTTTAGAGATAGAATTTTGGAAATTTCAGATATTCATAATCTGGAAATTAACTTTTACGACTTGAGCGGAAGATTATTAATTAGTTCAAATGCACCACAAATAAAAGGACAAATTGCACCACTAATTCCTCAAAATATTCTTGATAAAATTAAACTTTCTGACGAAAAAAGATTTGTAACACTCACAGAAAGAGAAGGTGATAAATACCGTTCTTCCTACAGCTATTTGATGGATTATATTGAAAAAAAACCTATCGGAATAATCAAATTACCATACAAAGAAGACGATTCTTTTTATAAAAACGAATTGCAAAATTTCTTGTCCGTTTTCGGGTTAGTATATTTTACGATGTTTATAATTTCAATTTTTCTAGCGTATTATTTATCTCGATTTATAACAAAATCATTAAAAATGATTTCCGACAAACTTACTGAAACAAGTTTGACAGAAAAAAACAAAAAAATAGAATTGGTAAGCAATAGTTACGAAATAGATCGATTGGTAAAATCATACAACAAAATGATTGATGAACTCGAGGAAAGCGCAAATAAACTAGCCCAAAGCGAACGAGAAGAAGCTTGGCGCGAAATGGCAAAACAAGTAGCACACGAGATAAAAAATCCGTTGACACCAATGCGCTTAACTGTGCAAAGTTTTCAACGAAAATTTGATCCAAACGACGAAAACATTAATCAGAAACTAGACGATTATTCAAAAACATTAATACAACAAATAGACACGATGAGCGCTGTGGCTTCCGCTTTTTCTAATTTTGCATCAATGCCAGCACAACAAAATGAAACACTTAATGTTGTTGAAGTTGTGCATTTGACTCTTGATATTTTTAACGAAGATTATATCGAGTTTACCTCAGATTCTAAAGAGATTATTACCAAAATAGACAGAACGCAACTCATTAGAATTATAACTAATCTAGTTAAAAATGCCATTCAATCTATTCCTGAAGAACAAGATGAAAAAAGTATAAAAGTCATAGTAAAAATGGAAAATAACAATGCAATTATTTCTGTTTCAGACAATGGAAAAGGAATCGCAGTTGAAGATTTCGAACGAATTTTCGAACCAAAATTTACCACAAAATCAAGTGGAATGGGGTTAGGCTTAGGAATTATAAAAAATATAATTGAAAATTATCAAGGAACAATTACTTTTGAATCTAAAATAAATAAAGGAACAACATTCATAGTTTCATTACCAATACTAAATCAATAAATCATGGCATTAGAGAGTATTATCTTAGAGCACGAAAAAGGAATCGCAACGATTTTTATTAATCGTCCAGAAAAATTAAACGCATTAAACAAAGCTACGATTCAGGAATTGTACGAAACTTTAAAAATAATCGATACAAATCCTGAAGTAAAAGTGATTGTTATAACAGGAAGTGGAGAAAAAGCATTTGTGGCTGGTGCCGATATTTCAGAATTTGCTCATTTTTCCGATAAGGAAGGAGCAATGTTAGCAGCTAAAGGGCAAGAAATCTTATTCAATTTTGTAGAGAATATGAAAACTCCTGTAATTGCAGCCGTTAATGGTTTTGCATTGGGTGGAGGACTAGAATTAGCCATGGCTTGTCATTTTCGTATCGCTTCAGACAATGCAAAAATGGGATTACCAGAAACATCACTAGGCGTTATTCCTGGTTATGGCGGTACACAACGTTTGCCACAATTGGTTGGTAAAGGTCGTGCTATGGAAATGATTATGACTGCGGGAATGATTGATGCAGAAACTGCAAAAGCTTATGGCTTAGTGAATCATGTGGTTCCGCAAGCCGATTTGTTTGCTACCTATAGCCAACTAGCCGATAAAATTATGAGAAATTCGCCAGCTGCTATTTCTAAGGCTATTGAAGCTATAAATGCCAATTACAAAGATGGTATCAATGGTTTTGATGTAGAAATTAGAGCATTCGGAGAATGTTTTACTACCGATGATTTTAAAGAAGGAACCACTGCATTTTTAGAAAAAAGAAGAGCGGTGTTTACAGGGAAATAGCATTTATAAGACTTTTCGCTTTTTTAAATATCATTTCATTATAATAATTTGATATCGTATTATCATATTATTATAAAATAATTAATGAAAAAGTTAACCATATAAGGCATAGAAGAACGCATAAGTCTGCTTTTCATTCTAACTTAAATGACCTTATATGACTTATATGGTAAAAACTAGATATTTTTTGTTTTAGAATAAATACTGACAAACTATCGTTCCCCATTCCATTCCATATAAAATTGCTCAAGAAAAGTTTCCATATAACGGTGACGTTCTCGGGCTATTTTTTTACCAGTTTCGGTATTCATTTTGTCTTTTAGCAAAAGTAATTTTTCGTAAAAATGATTCAATGTTGGCGATTCCGAATTTTTGTATTCCTCTTTGCTCATAGCAAGATTTGGAAGAATTTCTGGATTGTATAACTGACGATTTTTGAAACCACCATAATTGAAAGTCCTAGCAATTCCTATGGCTCCAATAGCATCTAGTCTATCAGCATCTTGTACAATTTCTAATTCTTTTGATGTAAATTTCTTATCAAAATTCCCGCCTTTGAAAGAAATATTTTCAATAATATTAATGATGTGATTAATTATTTCTTCCGAAACTCCTTCAGATTCTAGGAATTCTCTAGCCACTTTTGGACCAACAGTTTCGTCTCCGTTATGAAACTTACTATCCGCAATATCGTGTAATAATGCGCCCAATTTTACAACAATTTCATCGCATTTCTCATCTTTAGCAATCAGAATTGCATTTTTATACACCCGTTCTATATGAAACCAGTCGTGTCCGCCTTCGGCATTTTCTAGTTTTTGTTTTACAAACAGGATGGTTTTGTCTATTATTGTCATTATCTGTATTTTACAAAAAAATCCTTTCTTTTGGGAAAGGATTTAGTCTATTTTCTATTATCTCAATGTCTTTTATCCTATTAAAGCTGGTTGTACCCATTTAAAAACTTGAGATTCAGCAGGAATAATCATTCTTTCAGATACTTTTGCCATTCTTGCAGGCAATTTCATCAAATAATCACGTGCTTTTTCAGCTTCGTCAGTAAGACCCGAAAGTTTATCTATTTCCCATTTGTCTATTAATTTTTGCATAATTTCTACATAATCGTTTGCTGTATAAACACCAATTCGTTGTGCAGAATCTGAGAAATGCAAAAATGCTGAGCTAATTTTTTCTCCAGATTCACGAAGAAATTGTGCAGGCATAACGATTTTTTGCTTCATCATATAATTAAATGCCAAAAGCATTTCGCTTGGATCCACTTTAAAAATTTGAGTTACAAATTCTGAATAAGCATGATGGTGACGCATTTCGTCACCAGCAATCATTTTGCAAATTTTTGATAATTTATTATCTCCATAATTTTTAGCTAATTGTGCTACTCTATTATGTGAGATATATGTTGCTAATTCCTGAAAACTAGTGTAAACAAAGTTTTTGTAAGGATCTCGTCCCGTTCCAATATCGAAACCATCGGCAATAAGATGTTGAGTAGTCATTTCTATCTCACGCATGTTTACACGACCAGACAAGTACAAGTATTTGTTTAGTAAATCACCATGACGATTCTCTTCTCCAGTCCAATGACGAACCCATTTAGACCAACCATTGTTTTCTACTTGACCAACTCCATCTACGTCCATTAACCAAGATTCATAGGTTGGCAAAGCTTCTTCTGTAATAGTATCGCCCACAAGAGTTACCCAAAAATCATAAGGTAAATCTTTTGCGATTTCTCGTAATTCTTTTACTTCTTCAAAAAATGTTTCACTTTCTGAATTAGGTAAAAAATCGGTTGGTTGCCATATTTTTTCTATTGGAATTAAATATTGGTCAACAAATCCGTCAATTTTATTTTCTAGAAATTGCATTACTTCTAGACGTATGTTTTTTGTAGACATTATTAATTTTAGATTTCAGATTTCAGATTTCAGATTTCTCCTAAATCATTAAATCTAGTTATATTTTATTGATTGAATCACAGCTTTTTCCGTTTTTGTCATTAATTCATCAAATGGATAATCCTTGACAGCAATAGGTTCATGAATTATATACTCTAATTTACTTCCTAAGCCCATTGGGAAAGAACCAAATTTTAATATTTTCCAAGAATTATTAATTGTAATAGGAACAACATAAGCAGAAGGAGCGTATTTACACAAAATTTTTAATCCACTTTGTGCAAATTCTTTTGGTTTCCCATTTTTACTTCGTGTTCCTTCAGGAAAAATAACTGCCGAACGTTTGTGTTTTTCTATATACTCTGCTAGACCTTTTATAATAGGTAAAGCTTGTTTAGGATCCTTCCTGTCGATAAGAACAGATCCACCATGGCGTAAATTATAAGAAACACTCGGTATTCCTTTTCCTAATTCTTTCTTACTGACAAATTTAGTGTGAAAAGATCTTAAATACCAAATCATTCCGATAATATCATACAAACTCTGATGATTGGCAACAAAAATAAC
Source organism: Flavobacterium sp. (assembly GCF_043720215.1). GTDB lineage: Bacteria > Bacteroidota > Bacteroidia > Flavobacteriales > Flavobacteriaceae > Flavobacterium. The sequence goes on from NZ_JAYSSZ010000073.1 coordinate 9,181, forward strand.
AGGAACCCCCTTTGGAATAAGGTCTTTGTTTTTTAACGTGTACGTTGTTCCTAAAATATTGGTGCATTTTATCAAGAAAAAACTCATACAATCAACACTTTTTTTATGTGCTTGATAACCAAAAACATTGAAACAAACCCACTGAATAGGATGAAAAATGGCTAGGGTTAATAAAAAAAAGAAAGCGTATATAAATGAAATAGGGTAAGAAATTATTTTTTCCATTTTATAAAGTTTGGCGCAAAAATTATATCAAAATAAAAAACCACGACTAAACGTGGTTTGTAATCTTTCTTTTTTAATTAACAAAATTCCGCGTAAGCATCTTTTAGGTTTTCGGCAATTAGTTCGGCAGGGCGACCTTCTATATGATGGCGCTCTAACATATGAACCAACTCTCCGTCTTTAAACAAAGCCATACAAGGCGATGATGGAGGGAAAGGGAACATGTGTTTACGAGCTGCATCTACCGCATCTTTATCTACACCTGCAAAAACAGTAAGTAACTGATTTGGTTTTTTTGCTCCGTCTAAACTCATTTTTGCTCCTGGACGTGCATTTCTTGCTGCACAACCACAAACTGAATTTACAACCACAAGTGTAGTTCCTTCTTTTGCTAAAGCAGTTTCTACTGCTTCGGCGCTATATAAATCTTGAAAACCAGCCTCTGTTAATTCAGTACGCATTGGTTTTACCATTTCTTCTGGATACATAATTTTTGTATTAAAAATGTTATTGAGATACAAAGTTACAAAGTTTGGAAGGAAGTAATAGAGAAGTTAGTAGTTTTTTAACTATCGACTAAAAAAATTAAGCATTCATAAGTTCTTGAAGCAAATTGACAAATTGACTAATATGATAACCATCCATTAATCCGTGGTGAACATGAACCGACATCGACATAGTTTTTTTGCCATTTTCATCCATCATTTTTCCAAAGGAAATTTTCGGACAACTGTCTGGCCAAGTAAAGCTTCGAGCGTGAGAAAAAGAAGTAAAATTTAGCCAAGGCAATGCCGAAAAATGTATTAAATTTTCTTCAAAATCCCGAGTAATAAGTCCCGTTGTGTTTTGTATTCTGGCGATTTCTTTTTTAGTTATTTCGGCAAAATCGTTTATATTGTTCGTATATTCTATTAGTGAAAAACCAAAAGTTTTATCTTCACGCATAATGGTTGCAGAAGCATCAACAGTATCGAAAATGTAAATTTCATCTTCAATTATTCGGTATCGAAAATTTTCGATAGCATTTACTGCGACTAATGTTTTGTGTAAATAATAGGCAAAAAATGAAAAGTTTAACTCTTTTGCTTTATCGTAAGCATTCGTACAATCGATGGTAGTTGTGATGCCAAAAAAAGGCTCTTCCATTTGTTTAAAAAACAAGAAATGTTCCTTTCGGTTCCAAGTATCTAGGTTTAGTTTTTGTTTCATTTTTGAAAATTACTTCAATAAAATTGGCAAAACATCAGTAATTTTTTCTAATGTTCTAAAGTTTGGATGCTCTACTTTATGACTAATTTTCTCGTGTTCCCAAGTGGTGTGAAAAGGAATGTGAACCGCATAACCACCAATTCCCAAAACAGGTAAAACGTCACTTTTCAATGAATTACCAATCATAAAAAATTCATCAGCATTTATTTCTAAACGCGTTAATAATTTCTGATAATTGATTTCTTGTTTGTCGGCCATGACTTCAATATGATGAAAATAATGTCCCAAACCCGAACGATGCAGCTTGCTTTGTTGGTCTTTTAAGTCACCTTTTGTAGCTACAATGAGTTTGTATTTCCCGCTTAAAGCTTCTAAAGTTTCTTCAACTCCATCAAGCAACTCGATTGGTTTTTGCAGTAATTCTTTACCAAGATCTATTATTTTTTCGATAATTTCTATCGAAATAGTATTGTTAGAAATTTTCATCGCAGCTTCAATCATCGACAGAATATAACCTTTTATTCCGTAACCGTACAAATCTAAATTTTCAATTTCTACTCTAAACAATTCTTGCGATAATCCTTGATGAGACAAATAATCTTCCATCAGAGCACAGAATTTATGTTCCGTTTCTTGAAAATACGGTTCGTTGACGAATAATGTGTCGTCGGCATCGAAAGCGATTACTTTTAGGTTCATTTAGTTTGCAAATTTATAGAAAGAATATTTATGTGTCGAAGCGTTATAAAAACCATATATAAACTCATTTTCTAACTTAAAAAGAGTTGGGGATTCTATATACAAACTATATTTTTCTTCATAGTTTTTAATCTTATCAAAAGCAATGTCCTTAATTTTATCGGATAAATGAATTAACTCATTATTAAAAAGACAATTTGTTGAAATTGATCTTCTGCTTTTATAATTATTAAAACTATTCATCGTAAAATTAACAGGCTGAACATAAAAACCGCTACCTAGTGGCGAATTTCCATTCAATATCCCAAAACCACCCATTTGTGGACCATAACCTCCACTTTTTTCGGCTGATACACTTCCGATTGTAACTAAATAATTTCCATTTAGATTATAAGCTGCAATACCAACATTTGACCTCACTATTTTTCGAATAAATTGAGCGGTTGTTTCTAATTCTCTTTCACTGCCCATAAGGTTTTCCCTAATAAAAGGAGAGTTTTTAATGCTAAATTTATCATTTTCGTTAATAACATATTCTTTAATAATATTCCCAGTCATATCCTTTTGTGATAATACTAATTTTTTTGATGTGACGATTAATTGGAAAATTTTGTCTTCTATTATAAATGAATTAGATTTTAAATCACTTCCTATTTCGTATACTTCTATTGACTTATTTATTTCTTGAAGCGTGGCTTTTTTAGTTGATAAATCAATTTTTATAATTTGAGTCTTTGAATCATTAAAGTCTAAGGTAATTAACAATTCATTATTCGTTGCATATATTTTTCTTTTTTTTGCTGCTTCAGTTAAAGTTGTTGGGGTTGTAAAGTCAATTTTGGTTAAGGAATATTGACCTTCAAAAATACCACCTCCATTAATTTCAAATTCACCTAAAGATTTTTGTAAAACAAAATATATGTCTGATAATTCGTTATTTGACTTATACAGTTTCATTTCGCTTGTATCTATTCTAAACTCTTTTATATCACTTCCTAAATATTCATAAAGTTTTAAACAATGCTCATCAATACTTAGTTTTAATGTGTAGAATTTCCCATTTATAGTAAAATATTGTAAATGTTTCTCATTTAAACCAGAAGAATTATACTCAATCGTATTACCTATAACTTTCTTATTTATAAAATCAAAAGTTTGATAAAAAAGTTGATTTTTATTAGATGTAGACCAATATATTGTATAAATATTATTTGAAGTTGAATACCCTAATATGTCTTTATGTTTTTTCTCAGGTCTTGTACCAGAAATAGAATCCTTAATTTCTAATTTAGAATCCAAAAGAAAGGAAGTTACTTTTTTTCTATCACTAATAAATAAATTAACTTCTTTTGTAGAATCTTTTACTATTTGAAAAACATCTCTATTTGACTTTAACGTAATATCAAATTGATTTACTATATCTTGAGAATAAACTACGTTAGCTAAGACTAACAACAACAAAAATATTTTCTTCATGAGTTCTTAAGCTATAGTTTCCCCATTCCCTACACCTACAACATCAGGATTTACAAAAGCTAATTTTCCGTCAGGTAAATTGGTCATCAAAATCATACCTTGGCTTTCTACACCACGCAAAGCTCTTGGTGCTAGATTCACTAAAACAGTTACTTGTTTTCCTATGATTTCTTCTGGCGAAAAACTTTCGGCAATTCCTGAAACAATAGTGCGAACATCGATTCCAGTATCTATTTTTAGTACTAATAATTTGTTTGCTTTTGGCATTTTTTCTGCCTCAATGATTGTTCCGACACGCAAATCCATTTTTGCAAAATCATCGTATTGGATTAGTTCTTTTTGAGTCCCGATAGCTATCGGGACTGCGTTTTCGGCAATATTAGCCGTTTTTGTAGCTTCCAATTTGTCTATTTGTTTTTGAATTTGTTCGTCTTCTATTTGTGCAAATAATATTTCTCCTTCGCCAATTTTGTGTCCTGCAATAATCAAATCTGAATTTGTAGCAATATCATTCCAAGTTAATTTAGAATCAATTTTTAGCATTTTATTTAATTTCTCAGCAGTAAACGGTAAGAAAGGCTCACACAAAACACGCAAAGCGGTAGCAATTTGCAAAGCCACATACATTTGAGTTTTTACACGTTCTGGATCGGTTTTTACCATTTTCCAAGGCTCTTCGTCTGCTAGATATTTGTTTCCTAAACGAGCCACATTCATTAATTCTCCCAAAGCTTCACGGAAACGGTATCTTTCTATCGAGCTGGAAATTACGGCTGGATAAGCTTTCAATTCGGTTAACGTTGCTTCATCTACTTCCGAAAATTGGTTAGGTGTTGGTACAACTCCTTCGTAATATTTATTGGTTAAAACCACCACACGATTGATAAAGTTTCCGAAAATGGCAGCTAATTCATTATTATTTCTCGCCTGGAAATCTTTCCAAGTAAAATCATTGTCTTTACTTTCTGGAGCATTGGCGGTAAGCGCATAACGCAAAACATCTTGCTGGTTTGGGAAATCTTCTAGATATTCGTGCAACCAAACGGCCCAGTTTTTTGAAGTAGATAATTTATTCCCTTCTAAATTCAAGAATTCATTGGCAGGTACATTGTCTGGTAAGATAAAACTTCCTTCCGCTTTTAGCATCGCTGGGAAAATAATACAGTGAAAAACAATATTGTCTTTTCCTATAAAATGAACCAGTTTAGTATCATCATTTTTCCAATACGGTTCCCAATCTTTTCCTTCACGAGCTGCCCATTCTTTGGTTGCAGAAATGTAACCAATAGGCGCATCGAACCAAACATATAATTTTTTTCCTTCTGCACCAGCCACGGGAACATCTATTCCCCAATCTAAATCACGAGTAACGGCACGAGGTTCTAATCCGCCATCAATCCAAGATTTTACTTGACCGTAAACATTAGGTTTCCAATCATTTTTGTGACCCTCAATAATCCATTTGGTAAGGAAATCTGAATAACGATCTAAAGGCAAAAACCAGTGTTTCGTAGATTTCATAATCGGGGTTTCACCTGTAATGGTCGATTTAGGATTAATTAAATCCGTAGCATTTAAGGTCGACCCGCATTTTTCGCATTGGTCGCCATAAGCTTCTTCGTTACCACATTTTGGACAAGTTCCAACCACAAATCTGTCCGCCAAAAACTGATCGGCTTTGGCATCGTACAATTGCTCGGTTACTTCCTCGATAAAATCACCTTTGTCATACAATTTCTTAAAAAATTCCGAAGCCGTATCATGGTGAATTTTTGCCGAAGTCCTCGAATAATTATCGAACGAAATACCGAAATCGATAAATGATTTTCTGATAATTCCATCGTATTTATCAATCACTTCTTGTGGCGTGATACCTTCTTTTTTGGCTTTCATCGAAATCGCCACGCCGTGTTCATCGCTTCCGCACATAAACGCAACATCTTTTCCTTGCAAACGCAAATAGCGTGAATAAATGTCCGAAGGCACGTAAACACCTGCCAAATGCCCAATGTGAATAGGTCCGTTTGTATAAG
>NZ_JAYSSZ010000074.1:0-42144 GCF_043720215.1 Flavobacterium sp.
ATTTAGCAACTCATCATGGCTACCTTGTTGAATAATTTTCCCATTGCTAATTAAAATAATTTTATCAGTATTAATAACTCTATTTAATTTATGTGTAATTATGACCACAGTTTTATCAATAAAAAACTCTTTTAAATTTTTTAGTATTTCGTACTCATTTGTAACATCTAAAGAACTTGTGGCTTCATCTAAAAACACAAATTTTGGATTCTTGTAAACTAATCGTGCTAATAATATTCTTTGTTTCTGTCCAGCACTTAAACCTTTGCCATTACCGTTAATAATTGTTTTAAGCCCATTCGGTAACGAGTCAATATAATCATGTATGTTCGTTATGTTAATTGAATAAACTAATCGTTCCATGTCAATATCAGTAGTTTCACCTACGATGTTTCGCAATATACTTTTATTAAAAAGATTACTATCTTGTAAGATAACTCCACAATTAGATCTCCACCATCTTGTGCTAATATTTTTTAGATTCATACCACCAATAGAAATTTTTCCATTATTTGGGTTTTGCAGTTTTAAAATTAATTTTAATATTGATGTTTTCCCACTTCCGCTACTTCCTATTATTGCAGTAACACTATTCTCAGAAATTTCAAAGCTAAGTTTGTCTAATCCAAATGTTTTTTTCCCATTGTCAGAATATCTATAACTGACATCATCAAAAATTATATTATTCTTTTCAGGAATTGAGGTAATAATTTCATGAATTTTTTCATGTTCATTATTTTCATCATGAATGGAAGTTAACCTTTTTACACTTATCAATGCCATTTGATAGTCTATGATAAATTTCGAGAAGTCTGAGATTGGTTTGTTAGTTTGCCCTATAATATATTGTATTGCAACCATTGATCCGAGGGTGATGTCCCCATTAATAACTGCTATTGCAGAAAAATACAGTATCAGTATATTCTTAAATTCATTAATAAAAACGGAACCTAAGGTATTAACCTGCTCATAAAATAAATTTTTTTTCTTTTCGTCAAATAATTTTACTTGTGTTCTTTCCCATTTCCAACGTTCTTGTTTTTCTAAATTTTCAAGCTTTATATCTTGCATATTTTGCAATATCTGAATCAGTACATTTTTATTAGTCGTAGTCAGTTTAAAAATATTAAAATCAAGCTTTTTCCTGGCATTCATGAAAAAAATATTCCATATCACATATAAAATACTTGATGATAAAAATATTAAGGAAATAGTATTGTCATAAAAGAACAGAATTATGGAAAATACAATAAATGTTAGTCCTGAAAATAAAACGTTTATCATAGACATCGTTAGAAAATTTTCAATTCTTCTTTGATCGTCTATTCTCTGAATGATGTCTCCTATTGATCTTGAGTTAAAAAAGCCAAGTGGAAGCTTGAATAATTTAGATAAAAAATCAGAAACTAAGGAAAGATTAATTCGAGAGCTTATATGTAAATAAATCCAGTTTCTTATAAACTCTGATATAACCTTACTCAATTGTAATACAATTAATGCAATCAAAATTACATGAACTAAGTCTAAATCTTTTCCGTTCACACCATTATCAATTAACATTTGTGTTAAAAATGGAGCAATAACTTGCAGTGTGGTAATTATTAATACACCTAAGAGTAGTTGAAAGAAATATTTTTTATAAGGCTTTAAATAAGAAATTAAAAATTTTAGTCCATCTTTTTTTTTGTCGCTTTTGGAAAAGAAAGTTGGTGTGGGTTCTAACGATAATATTCTAATTTTAAAATTATTAAAATCTAAACTGTTCCAGTTTTGAGAAGTTTCAACACCATTTTCAAACAATATAACATGGTTGTCTTTTTTTAAAACACCTATTAATCGATTATCTATTTCAATAACAAATGGTTTTTCAATATTTATTTTTTTGAAATCTTTGAAATCAATTCTATTTACTATTGTTCTAAATCCAAATGATTCTGAAACATCACTTATAAGCAATAGTGGTTCATCGTATGGAGAAGTTGTAAACTGCTCATTTAAATATTCATAAGTATATATTTTTTCATAATGCTTACATATCCATTTTAAAATAAGTATCTTCTCGTCGTTAATCATATTATTATATATATTTGCTCCAAATATAAATCAGTTTTATGAGATTTTTGAAATTAATTGAATTTGAGGGGGATTATTTTGTATATGATGTTGAAAATGTAAATTTGTATAAAATTGAGGAATCATTATTTCAATCAATCATAACAAATGAGATTTCTATAAATGATATAATTCCTTTAAAGGAAAATCTGGTATCTATCTCAAATGAAAGATTCTTGACTAATATTCACTTAAATGTTGCGCAAGTATGTAATTTAAGTTGTGGATATTGTTATGGAGTAGATGGAGAATATGGTTTAAAAGGGAAAATGAAGGAAGGGAATGCTCTAAAAGCAATTGATTATTTAATTGAAAATTCAGGCAGCGAGAGAACTCTTGAGGTAATCTTTTTTGGCGGTGAACCTTTACTAAATATCCCTATGATTAAAATTGTAGTAGATTATTGTAAGGAAAAAGAAAAAATAAATTCAAAAAAAATTAAGTTTGGTATTGTAACAAATGGTACTTTATTCAATAAGGAAATCAACAAATATTTAAACGATTATAATTTTAATGTTGTCATTAGTTTTGATGGTGATAAAGAAACCCAAGATAAAAATAGACCTTTTAGAGGCGGAAAAGGTTCTTATGACAGTATTTTGCCTAAAATCAAAACTTTTTTAGACAGCAGAGATGGTAATGCAACAGCAAGAGCTACAATAACCAATCATTCAAAAGAGCTATTGCATTACAGAAATAACTTAAAGGAAATGGGGTTTAAAAGTAGTTTTGTTCAACCAGTAACGTTATCTGATTACTCTAAAGAAAATTATGATATTGATGAAGTATCCGAAGAACAGAACCTAAAGCTAATAGAATATGATAAGAATGAGATTAAAGAGTTACTTTCTAAAGTTAAAAAAAGAGAGAATTTGGATGATTTTAAAGGTTCAAAATATGTTTTGTATTTAAAACAATTTTTAAGTAAAACTAAAAATACACAATATTGTGGAGTTTCAAGAAGTATGAGAGGAATTGCGGTCAATGGTGATATTTATCCTTGCCACAGGTTTGTCGGGGATAATAAATTTAAAATTGGACGAGTCGATACTAAAAATGATGGTGCCGAAGAAGAGTTCGATATTGATTTTGTAAATAATCATCCTCAATGTAAAGGTTGTTTTGCGAAATATTATTGTGGTGGTGGTGGCTGTATTCACAATAATTATGTTAAAAATGGAAATATAAAAGAGCTGGATCAGGAACATTGTATAAAAATGCATCATAAAATTAAATCGTTATTTAAATTTTATAGTGATTTAGACATTAATGATCGATTATATCTGGTAAACGAATTAAATTTTAAGTTTAGTTAATGAAAGTTATAGAATTAATACAAAAAGGCGAAATTTATGCTTTTGAAGAAGAAAAAAATTGTTTTTTGTTTTCAAGGTTTGATAATAATCTTTACAACATCAGTAATGAAACATATGAATATTTAAGCCAAAAATTAGATGATTTTGTTTTAAATAAGAACAATGAAGAAATAATATTTAAGCCTTTAAATACTACAAATAAAAAAATAAATAATAATCTTACTATTAATTTTTCAGTATATCAAAAAGACACATTATCTCTTGTTATCAAAAATATTTTGGATAATTATAACTTTTACAATATTGTTTATTTAGTCATTGAAATAAATAATGAGACAATTAATTTAATTGAGGAAATTATTAAATGGTTTAATGGTTATGAAAGAATAGTTATTGTTTGTAGAGTGAATATGGAAGAAAATTATTTTTTGAATGTTTTAAAATCTAATTTAAATAGACTTTCCAAAATAACGACTATAAAATTTATAATTGATAGTTACCATGTTTTATATAATCTTGACAATAATAATTCAGAAAATAAATCAATAAAAATTAGTCCTTTGCTATCTTCTAGAATACTAAATGATATTGAAAAGAAAATTGTTGTTGATTTAATGTTTAACACACCTGGAATAAAACAATATAATAAATCGTTACAATCTAATTTAAAAATAAGGCCTTTAGTAATACAAAGTATAAACGATAAAGAGTTACTAAGAACATGTAATGATACTAATAATTGCAACAGTTGTTGGGCAAAGAATGCTTGCTTTTCTAATAACCTTTATAATACATTTTCTTCTCACCCATATAGTTGTTCTTTAAACAAACAAAACTGTGATATTATAAAAGAAACATTAGAAAAAGTTTTTAATATTAACATTAGTAATAAAAAGAATCAACTAGAGGAAAAATTATCTAATAAAAGTATTATTTTTCAAAAATTTTCAATAATTCACTTAAATACTTAAAATAAATACTTTTATAACGACAACACTTAAAAAAGATTAAAAATAACATTCAAATTAACGTAAAAGCTAAAAATTCTCTTTTTGAAAAAAAAGATTTTTGTTTTTTCAAATAAGATTATTATGTTTGTAAAAAAAAGATATGAAAAAAATAAATTTAAATTTTAAAAAACCAAATTTAAAAGAGCTTGATTTAGTAAAGGGTTGTCCTCCCGATACCGACTTTAATCACAATGGGGTGGATGATGATGATTTTAATGGTGATGGTGAATATAATTCATTAGATGAAGCATATTGGGAGGGGTATGATGATGGATATAATGACGATGACAATATGATCGACATGGAAGGTTATTCCGAGGCTAATCCAGATTCTCCATATATAGAACATGATAATCCTTATGAACCTGGAACAATTGAGCACTTAATGTGGGAAGGTGGTCATAGAGAGGGTAGCAGAGATTGTGAAGGAGGATATTAAGACTGATTGTATTTAGGTATTATTAAAAAGGCAAAGAATATATTTTAGGAAAAATTTATAATAATTAAAAACACTTTTTTTAAAACAAAATATTTCTAACAAATTTAAGGTGATTATTTCACCTTTTTTTATTTACTATGAAAGCGATTATAAAATCATTTTTTATTTTTTTGTTTATTAACAATTCTTATTCACAATCTAAGGTTAAAGCGAGTATAATTGTTGATTCTTCAGGGAATATGTATGTTTCACAAAATTTAGTAAAAAAAGTAAATGATACTATTTTATTTAATGAAAAAATTAAACTTTATAATGAAAAAGTAACAAAGTTAGCTAAGCCTGTAAAAGTATTAGATAGGACTTTTTATCAGTTTTTAATAAATGATACTATAATTGAATATCCTTTTACCACTACTAAAAATAAATATGATGATTATACAATAGGAAAGAATTTTTTCTATACATCCTTAAATTATTTAGGATTGCACAAAAGTTTGTTAAATGAAAAGAAAAGATTTGATTTACATTTTGCATTCTCAAGAAGTTTTAGATTAGTCTACCCTACAAAAAAAGATTTAGAGGGCGATTTTAATTATATACCTATAATTATTGCTGGTAAGTACAAGGAAAACTTAATTAAAGGTTTTAAAATTTATAGCTTTGAAAACGAAAATATATATGATAGGAAAATTAAAAAAATCGCTCTTATTTTAGATAAATCATTTCAATTTTATAGAAGATATTATGGCGATAAAGTTAGGAAGCCGAAAATTGTTTTTCTCCCATTTGTAACTAGTTTACAAGGGAAAGTTGGAGAAAATATTATTTTACTAGATTATGAATTACTTAAAAAAAAAGAAATAAATACTCATGTAATTGTCCAAAATTTAGCAAGTTTATGGTGGAGTATAAATTCTACAAAATTCAAAAATTTTGTTTATAACGAATCAATTACTGAATTCATGAGTTTGCAATTTTTAAAAAGTAGTAACAATAAGAATGAACTACTTAATTCTCTAAATGTCAAAAACTATAATTGTGAAGGATTATTTAATTCTATGGGCGAACTTAAAAAAGATAGTTATTTGTTGTCTCATAATATACTACCATTGCTTTTTGTAAATGAGCAAAATAAGAATTCAGATTATTTTAAAGAAATTGCTAGTTTCCATAAGTTGAATGAAAATCGTATGGATATAGACAAGAAAGATTTGGATTTTTTCCTAAAAGCACATAAATTAGATTCTGTATTTGAAAATCTTGAGTTTATGGACTTTTCAATTGAGAAAAATATTGATAAACCAGAAATCATTATAAAATATGATAAAAATATTGAGGGATTGGTTACAGTGCCTCTGCAAATAATGGATTCAAATAATAAAGTTTATATTGAAAATTTAATCTTTTCAAATGAAAAACAGACTTTCACTAAATCGATTAAGAATATTAAAAAAATTATAATTGATCCTGAATTTACAATTCTACAATCTTCAAATTTAAATGATGTATGGATTGCTACTTCGGATTCTTATTTTTCAAAAAATAAGTATTTTGATTTTGAAAAACTTAACGCCAAAGCTTTACAAATAGGTAATATACTGATTGAGTATTTAATGAATCAAAATAATGATATATTTGGTTTAATAAATGATAATATTTCAAAAAATAAGGAAATAGTTTTAAATATTAAAAACGATTTGAAGTTGTCAGATGTTTCAAAAATAGAAGGAGCTTCAATTTTTCATGAAGAAGGAAAAAAAATTATAGAATTTAAAATACTAAAAAAAATAAATTCAAAAAATAAATTATTTGTTATTAGGTTATTTGTAAACGAAAGTCTAACCTCAATAACTAAAATAGTTTATAATGAACCTTTATTTGACTATAGGAAAAATTAATAATTATGATGAATTTTATATCAGATTTATTAGCCAAACTATTTAAAATTTTATTTTTATTTTTATCTAATTATTGTATTTCTCAAAGTACTATAAAAGCAGATATTAAAATAGATTATATGGGAGATATGTATGTTTCCCAAAAGTTAGATTTTGAAACATCTGATACTATTCTCTATAATCCAAGGGTTGATTTATTTGGTAAAAAAGCTAAAAAAATTGCCACTTCTATTAAATTTTCTAATCGTAATTATAATCAGTTTATAATTAAGGATAGTATTGTTAATTATGTTTTTAGTTCTGTCAAGAATAAATATGATGATTATACTATAACTAAGGACTTCTTTTATACTTCCTTAAATTACCTCGGAATAAACAAGAATATATTAAAAAAAAGAAAAATATTTCAACTTCAATTTAATCTACCTAAAAATTTCGAATTAGTTTATCCTACAAATAGTGATTTAGAAAACTCGTTTAGTACGACTCCATTTATCATTGCTGGAAAGTTTACAGAAAGTAAGATTAATGATTTTGAAGTGTATTACAATCCAAAAGATAGTATTTATATAACGAGAATTAATGAAATTATGGATTTTGTTAATAAATCCTTTGAATACTATAACAAATTGCAGAATACTAAATCAGTAAAACCTAAAATTATTTTCCTCCCTTTTGGAACTAATTTAGCTGGTAGAACAAGTCAATCTCTCATTATGTTTGATACTGGTTTGCTTCAAGATAAAGTATTAAATAAAAGATTGATTGCTCATGAAGTAGCTCATTCTTGGTGGGGACTTGATTGTGCGAAATTTAAAAACTTAGTTTATACAGAAGCTATTGCAGAGTTTATGGCTATGCAATTATTAGAAGATTTTAAAGATGTTGACTATTTAAATCAATTGTTAAACATGAAAAATTATAATTGTGAAGGTTTGATACAAATGGGTAAAGAGATCAAAACTGAACAAAACAATCATTCATTATCGTATAATCTATATCCTTTATTTTTTTATTATCAACAAAGTAATAATTCTAATCTTCTAAATAAAATTGTCGATTTCAATAAAGAGTATATTGACCAACAAGAAATCGAAATTCAAGAACTAAACCATTATTTAGAGAAGTTTAAATTAAAAAAAGTTATAGACAAATATGATTTAATAGATATATCAATTGAGGAGAATAATAAAAAAAATCAAGTTTTAATAAAATATAATGGAAACATAGAAAAGTTAGTTACAGTTCCAATTGAAATAATTGACATTAATGGAGGAAAAAGTATTGACTATTTAAATTTTTCAAAAGAAAAACTAGTTTTTAATAAATCCGTTGAAAATATTAAAAAAATAGTGATTGATCCAAAATTTACTGTTTTTCAATTAACTAATCTGAATGACGTTTGGCTTAATAATTCAGAATCATATTTTTCAAAAAATAAATATTCAGATTTTGAAAAAATAGAGCCTAGAATTATAGAAATTTCAACCATGTTTGTAGACTATTTAATCGATAGAAATAGAACAATATTATCATTTATTAATGATAATATTGAAATTAATAAATCAGTACTTTTAAAAATAAAGAAAGATTTGAATTATAATGTAAATACAAAAATTAATGGTGCTGTAACTTCTTATAATAAAGAAAGAAAGAATGTTGAAATAAAATTGCTTTCAGGAGATAAGGTACTTGTTTTTAATTTGAGTGTAAACGAAATGATAAATTCAATAAATTCAATAAATTATAAATCCTCTTTTAAAGAAGACGAATGAGATTTACATTTAAAGGGGTGTTTATTAAACTTTTAGAATTCTTAAAAAGCACTATTAATTTCAACACATCAATAGTACTGTTTTCATGCCTTTTATTGTGTGAAATCTTTTGTTTTAATCGTCTCTTTTATATTGAACTAGTAACTATTCCTTTCTCTATCTTTATATCATATTTTTACATAATCCTTTTTTATTTTATTTTAAATTCCAAAAAGGCTAAACAGCTATTAAAGTACAAAAAAATATTTAAGTATTATAAAACTAAGAACACCAACTATTTTGAAAAACAATTTAAAGATGTGTTTGTAGAAGAAATTGTTATACGGTATATGCCTTATTTAATGATGTTATACATCTATCCTTTTAATATATATTTAACCATTATTATAATAATTGTAATTACTTTTTTATTTACAATTATTCATGAATTTAATCATTGGTTTTTATTAATAGAATTCTTCTTGTTTTTTATATTTATTTTTATTCTTTTTGCCATCACAAAAAGTTTTAGTATTTTATTTTTCCCTCATTTAATAAGAAACTTACTTATACAGTATTTATTAAAAAACCAAAGAGCATGATTAAAAGCGGACATATAGATATTCCAGAATATAAAAAATATATAAAAAATGGTTATTTTACGATAGAAAAGCATCCTGATGCTGATTTATATATATATGGTTATTCAACAGGTCCATTGGCTTCTAAAAATTTAAAGTGGAATGTAGTTACTAGACAAATGCGTGGGCTGATAACTAACTCAAACGGTAAAATTTTATCAAGATCATTTGAAAAATTTTTTACATTTAACCAATATTTAAGCGAAAACAAAGTGCTTTTAAGCGATGGTCAAGTAACTAGCTTGCCATATTTACCTTACAAAATATATGAAAAATTAGATGGATCCTTAGCCGTATTATACTGGATTGAAGATACTCCTTATCTAGCTACACAAAGATCTTTTACAAGCTTGAAGGCTAAAAAAGCAACTGAAATTCTTCACAACAAATACTATAATCTATTTGATAAATTAAAAAAAGATAGAACATATATTTTTGAAGCTATTTATGCTGAATCTAAAGTACTTATTGACTATGGTAATGCTGAGGATTTAATTCTTCTTGGAATTATTGATAATGAAACGGGGAAAGATTATCCGTTAGAAGATATTGGTTTTCCAATTGCTAAGGACTGGACAGATGATTTGTCAAATATAAAATCACTTGAGGATTTAAAAGCTTTAAACATAGAGAATAAAGAAGGTTTAGTTATTGTTTATGAAAATGGTTTTAGAGTTAAAATTAAGTTTCCATGGTATAAAGAATCTCATTTACTTGTTAATAAAATTATTCAGTATGAATATTACATTGATCTTATTCAAAAACAATTAAAAGGATTATTAAATCTACCTGAAAATATCCCAAATACTGTCGATTTGTGGAAAAGATTTCAAAAAGAGGAGTCCATTTTTGAAATTTTAAAAGATTTCCCAAATCAATATAAATTTTTTGGAATTGATAATTGGGTTGAACAGGAGTATAATAAGTATATTGAAAAGGCTAAAAATTTAAATGATAAATTTGTTAATCCAGATGAAAATACGATTTTAGATATTAAGCAACTAATATTTAATCCCTCCAGTGAAAATATTATGTGGAATAGATGGAAACAGCTAGAAGATAAATATGATTAATAAAATATTAATTTCTAGATTTTTCCACCCAAAATAAATTTAAAAATACACAGAGCAATTTAGCGGTCTCTCTTCGGTCGTTCCCTTTGTTTCGTTCGGCTGTTTCAGTCGGTCGTACCTTCCTCCATTCCACAGGCACTCCAACAGCACAGAGAAATAACAGCTTTGAAAAAAAGCAGTTATTTCTCTGCGCCGTTTTCGTTCCTCATCTTCACACGGTCACTTCCTACGTTCGTCGGGACTACTACATCCACAATACAGCCTCATTTGTTACGCTCCGTAAACTACGCTTCTCGCCATTCGGCAGTATTGTGTCTGCCGTCCCTTGTTGTTTCAGCGGTTGCTCTTTCGCCCAGCCATTGGGGTTGGCTCCGTTAGCACTTTGCCCTAAATCAAGGAACGTCTCGTCCCAAAAGACGAGACTGACTTTTATTTTTCCCCCACCGTTTCACGCTCGCAGTGCTACTCTCCACTTCGTCTCGTCAAAAAAGACGAGACTACGTTTCGTTCCCACCCTGCGGTGGCTGTTCGATTGCCGCAACACCGCCACTTCGCTCCTCGCAAAAAAAAATCCGTAAAAACTCCATTTTTTTACTGCGGTGCTTGGGGGTGTTCTTTAACCCAGAACATTAGCTTTTAAAATCAACATTTTTCAGATCACATTTCATAAGAAATTTTTCGAAAGCGAGAAAAAATAAAAAATAAAAAATAAATAAAAAGAAAGTAAAGGTAAGTTCCAGTTTCAAGAAAAGAAAGTTCAAGCCCTTCGGGTTTTCAAAAAAATCTCCACCCTACATTTTCGTTCACATCAACATTTGACTAAAATCAAAATCTCACTTCTGCGCAATAGTATCTTAAAATTCCGGGTAGTATTTTTTTGAAAAAACTTGCTTTTCTTGAAACCTTCACTTGAAGTACGACTTTCTTTTTTTTTCTTTTTTCTTTTAAAAAAAATTAATAAAAAGTAGGTTATCGGAAATTTTAAATCTAAATATATGCCAAACTTTATCATTAATACTCACAGGAAAGACACTCATTATCAACAACCTCATCTGTTTATTTTGAACAAAGGATTGAATAGCGGAAAACCTAAAAAAGAGCCATTTACAAACAGTTTTGTTTTAATTTTTGAAAATGAAAACGATTGTGAGAATTACTTCTTTGTTGCTTATAGTTTATGGCAAACTAAATTTTGGCATTCCTTTTTGTATGGTTCGGTTATTCCGTTTTTACGAATTGATGATTTTAGAAAAGAGTTTAATAAAAAAGCGAATGTTATGATGGAAGAATATGAAACGCATCAAAAAAACATAACTGCTTTAAAACTTTTGGAGCAAAAAGAAAAATATTTAAATCAAAACTTGCTATTAATAAACGATTTACGAAAAGTAATTATTCATAACTATTGTAAAATATAATTTTAAAAACCATCATATGAAACTATTTATTTTATACCAAACTGACAATTGGAAATCCAAAGCATCAAGAGTATGTTTTGGTATTTTCGACACTAGAGCCAAAGCCATTGATAGTGCAAAATGGCAAGAATTGTACACTTATAACTCTGAAGTGATAGTTTTAGAAGTTACACTAAATCTTTTTGAAGAAATCTAAAAAAAAATGCCCAATCCTAGTAGGAGAGGGCATTTCTAAAATCTAATCCAAAGGTCACCACGACTAGAATTAGACTATTTTTTGTGCTTTCTTATTAAAATTTTGAGTAGTAAAGAAATTAAAAAACTGACTATCGCTCCAAGTGAAGCAAGAATTATAGTTTTCAACACATCTTCCGAATGTAAATTTGGTAAAATACTCAAAAATGTACCGCCAGCGGTACCAACTAACGTTGTGTTACTGTGTTGTAATTGCATCGTCTTTTGTAGTTGTTAGTTGGCTTACAGCCGATAAAACGCCACCAGCAACGGCTACATAACCGCCAACAGTAACAACAATTGCGGGCAAAGCAACTGGAGCTGCTAAAATTGTTCCGCCTACTGCTGCCAAAACCAATCCAATGTTTCGAAGCACTTTAAAAAACTTCGGAGTGGAGGACTTTACTCTTTTTATGATATTCATAATCAATGAATTTAAGATTTGATAATTAATTCAACACTTTCGTTTTTATCTAAAATTGGATAAACTAAATTTTTCAATTTAGTAAATGCTTTTCGAGACATTAGACCCAAACCTGGTCCAGAAAGTTTTGTTACTGGAGCAATACAACCGTTTAATTCTTGCAAAGCATTGTTAGCAGGATGAAACAAAATTAAACTTCTGTTTTTTACATCTAAAACCTCCAAATGCCATTGAAATTTCTTGCTGTATCTCTTTTTTATAAAATATTTCCCTTCAGGAATACAGGAAACTTTCGTTTCGTTATTCTTGTATGGCAATTCAATTGTCGAACAAATAAGTTTGCCTTCGCATTCGAGTTTTCCGTTTGTTCCATCGGGGAAATAAGTTCGGGATAATGTCAAAACCATCTTACACACCACTAACTTTTACCAATGCTAAAGGGTTGTAAGCACCGTTTTTAAGCGCATACATTTGACCATTTACCAATTGGTAAAACTCAACTCCAAGAGCTAAAAACAAAGGTTTTGTACTTGCTGGTGTTACCGTATTGGTTTGCGTAATAATTGCTGTTGCTAACGAATCCCAAGGTAAAATTGCTGTTTCAGAATTTTCAACTACAAAAGTTTCCGCTTCAAAATCTACCTCAGCACCAGCAGAAATGATTTTAAAATGCGTTGTTCCGCTTGGAGCTGCAATCATATTAGCAGGAATAAATGAAGCCAATTTAACTTCGATTACTCCTGTTGGACGGTCAATTGTTGCTACAAACGGTGCAAATAAACTCGTTCCAAGTTTCCCACGAATATTGAATTCAAAACCTGTTAAAAGTTCCGCTTCACCATCAATGATGTTTCGCAAACCTCTTTCGCTAACTAAATCGGCTTGTAAAACCTTAACCATCGATTGTGTTAATCGGCTAACCATTCTACCATCGGCAGAATTTAAAAGCAACGCTCTTAAAGACGTTCTCAAAATTTTCCCTGCTTTCCCAGCTCGACCAAACTCTGAACCATTTTCACGTGTTCTTTGAAACGCTGGATCGCTCGCAATTCTGTTCGCATCGATTCCGCCTTTTTCGCGAGCCAAATGTCCGTCTTGGGTTTTGTAAAAAGTAATATCTCCAATAGTACCTTTCAATTTAATTATGCCTTTCTGTCTTGCCATAATTTCTAAAATTTAGATTAATAATTACTCTAAATCATCTTTCTGTTGCAACATTTTTCGATTGATTTCTAGACAAATTTTGGTCAATTAAAGCAAATAAAAAAGGTGTGACTATTCCAAATGTCACAGTGTGGTAATAATGTCACAAATAGGTATAAATGTCATTCAAAAAAGGAATAGAATTTCCATTAAATCGATTGTTTTAGTATTCAAATTTTTACTAAATTTAAACATTGAAAATTATTTTGAACTAGTAATCAGAAGTTAGTTAAAGCCTAGTCATAGGCATAGATAAAGTATGAAAATCGAAAATAAGAGAGTATGTATTTACCCAAAGGACATACAGCTCATTACGGGCAAGAGTTATCGACAAAGTATTAGATTGTCGCAAAAGGTTAGAAAAGACCTCAACAAGCTTGAAAATGAGTTTTTAACCATTGATGAGTTTTGTTTGTATGCAGGTTTAAAATATGAACAAGTGGCTCACTTGATTTTTGGATAAAATATGATAATTTAAAATTCAAATTTTACATCAAACAGGAAAAAAGTATCTTTAAATAACTAGTTCAAATTTTGAACTTTACTAATGATTTTCTCAAGTATTTTTTGTAAATTTGTATGTCTTCACAAGTGATAAACTATATCAAAATAGGAGGGGCACAATTAGGGGCATAGTAAAATTTAAACATTTTAAATGTCATATAATCAGTATGTTGAGTGAATAATCCAAATCCCTCTTTCTCCGCGGATTAAAAATCAAATTAAACTAAACCCTTTAAACTCAATGTTTAAAGGGTTTTTTTATAGGATAATCCTCATTACTTTTGATAGAAATAGCAAAGACAAACTATAACCAATTATAAAATCATACCTTACAAAAATATAATTTACTAAAAATCAATAAATTATATTTTAAAACCTGTGAATTATATAACTTTTAGTTAACCTTATATAACCTTTTTAGTTTTTATTGAATCAACTTTGACAAATCATTAAAACAACAACAATTTGAAACTTTACATAAAATATATGGTTAGCAATCGCTGTAAACTAGCGGTGCGAGACGAACTTAAAAAACTGGGGCTGCATTTTATTGTGGTCGATTTAGGCGAAGTCGAGATTATGGAAAATCTAACTTCTGAAAAAAGAGAACTACTAAAACGTGGTTTACTAGATTCTGGTTTAGAATTAATGGATGACAAAAAAGCCATTTTGATTGAGAAAATCAAGAATATTATCATTCAAATGATTCATCATTCGGAAGATGTTATTAAAGTAAATTTTTCTGATTATTTGAGTGAGAAATTAGAACATAACTACACGTATCTCGCCAATATGTTTTCGGAAGTACAAGGCACAACTATTGAGCATTTTATTATTTCGCACAAAATAGAGCGCATCAAAGAACTCATTATTTACGGCGAACATAATGTAACGGAAATTGCTTGGAAAATGGGTTACAGCAGTGTGGCACATTTGTCGAGTCAGTTCAAAAAAGTAACGGGATTGTCTCCATCGCATTTCAAACAACTCAAAGACAAACGCAGAACATCTATTGAAGAAATATAATACCAACAATTAAAAATAAAAATCATGAACATTAAAAGAATTTTTGGAGCTATACTCACATTGTTAGGAATAGCAGGACTTATTTATACTGCACAATTATTTATGAATACTTCCGGTGGTAACAACGATATTAAATCATTAATCATCTACGGAGTTTTAGGATTACTTTTTTTTATAACTGGAATTAGTTTGGTTCGCACTACAAAAGACGAATCTTAATTGTTAAAAAAAGCACTATGACTTACACTTTAAATAGAAAGAACTCTCTCTTTTACTACATTGCAATTGCCTTGATTGCAATGTTATTGACTCTTTTTTATTATAATTCTATCAAAGTCAAATCTACCGGAAAATGGGTGGAACATACTCAAGAAATTATTGATAAAAACAATGAAATTCTTTTAGATATAATTAATATTGAAACTGGAGCTAGAGGTTTTTTATTAACAAATGAAGAAAGCTTTTTAGTACATTATAATGTTAGTCAAAAAAAAATATTTAAAAATTTAGAGTCACTTTTAACATTAACAAAAGAAAATCCCGATCAACAAGTAAGAGTAAAACAATTAAAAAAATCTATTACCGAACGAATTGAGATATCCAAATCTTTGATTGATAATAATAATAATAATAATAATAATAAAGAACTTGAATTAGCTACTATTATTAAAGGAAAAGCAAAAATGGAAGCCATTCGGCTAAACATCAAAGCAATCAATTTGGAAGAATTAGCTTTATTAAAACATCGAAAAAGCGAAAATGCGGTTAGTACTGAATTGTCTAAATATTTACTTTATGCCTTGTTTTTTTTATTATTCGTTTTGGTATTTTTTATTTACTATTTATTTAAAAATCACAAGAAACAAAGTTTAGAATTAGAATCGTTTAACACCTACCAAAAAGAAGCTTCCCAATATTCGTTAAGTTTAATTGAAGCCAGTTTAGATCCGTTAGTCACCATCAATAACGAAGGTAAAATAACCGATTTAAACCAAGCAACCGTAAGAGTAACAGGAATTGAAAAGAACAATTTAATAGGTTCCGATTTTTTTGGCTATTTTACAGATCATCAAAAAGCACGCGAAGTTTATCAAAAAGTTTTTACGAATGGTTTGGTTACAGATGCACCATTAACAATTCGACATAAAGAAGGAAAATTAACCGATGTGCTGTTTAATGGTTCGGTTTATAAAGATGAATTAGGTGACATTAAAGGTGTTGTAATTGTTGCTCGAGATATTGCGGAACAAAAATGGGCGTTGGATTTGCGTAAAGCTTATAAAGAATTAGAACTACAGAATGAAGAAAAAGAATATCGTGCCAACGAATTACTAATTGCCAACGAAGAGTTAGCATTTCAAAATCAGGAAAAAGAAAATCGTGCCAATGAATTATTAATTGCTAACCAAGAATTAGAATATCAAAGCAAATTAAAAGAGAAAAAAGCACAAGAATTAATCATCGCCGACATCGAACTTGATTTTCAAAACCAAGAAAAAGAAAAACGCGCTATTGAAAATAAAGAATTAGAAGCCTATAGCTATTCCTTAAAATTGGCGTCGCAATATTCCTTAAGTTTAATTGAAGCCAGTCGTGATCCATTGTTTACAATTAGTCCAGATGGCAAAATTACTGATACCAATCAAGCTTCTGTTAGAGTTACCGATGTAGTAAAAGAAAATTTAATTGGTTCAGATTTTATAAAGTATTTCACTGAACCCGAAAAAGCAAAAAGTGGATATGAAGAAGTGTTTTCCAAAGGTTTTGTTGTTGATTATCCTTTAACTATAAAAGACGGAAAACTAACGCCAGTATTGTTTAATGGTTCCGTTTATAAAGACACGAACAACAATGTAATTGGAGCCGTTGTAGTGGCACGTGATATTACCGAACAAAAGAAAGCCGAAAAAGAACTAACCGAAGCCAAAGTTTTTGCCGAATTGGCTACAACTATTGCCGAAAAAGCTACATATAAAGCCGAAGAATCGGTAAAATCTAAGCAACAGTTCTTGTCAAACATGAGCCACGAAATTCGTACACCAATGAATGCTATTATTGGTTTTACAAAAGTGGTACTCAAAACCGAACTTACTGCCAAACAAAAAGAATATCTCACAGCTATAAAAATGAGTGGCGATGCGCTGATTGTATTAATAAACGACATTCTAGATCTCGCCAAAGTTGATGCTGGTAAAATGACTTTCGAGAAAACACCTTTCAAACTTAATTTGTCTATTAAGGCAATGTTGCATCTTTTTGAAACCAAAATTCAAGAAAAAAACTTGAAATTAGTAACCATTTACGACAAAAACATTCCCGATATTTTGATTGGTGATCCAGTACGTTTGCATCAAATAATTCTGAATTTGGTAAGTAATGCCGTCAAGTTTACCAACAAAGGAGAAATTACAGTAAGTATTAATTTGCTGTCTGAAAATGAAGATAAAGTAACCCTAAAAATTGCTGTTGCCGATACAGGAATAGGAATAAAAGACACCAAATTAGAAAGGGTTTTCGATAATTTTCAGCAAGCTACCAGCGGAACATCAAGATTGTTTGGCGGAACAGGATTGGGATTAGCTATTGTAAAACAACTAGTTGAAGGACAAAATGGCAAAATAGAAGTAGAAAGTGAATTTGGCAAAGGTTCTACCTTTAGTTTTATTTTAGATTTTAATAAAACAACCAAAGAAGCTGTGTTAGAACCAGAAATTATGGAATTAAATTCAGATATAAAAAACATTAAAATCCTGGTAGTTGAAGATATGGAACTTAATCAATTACTGATGAAAACGCTCTTGGACGATTTTGGTTTTGAATGTGAAATAGCAGGAAACGGAAAAATTGCCGTCGAAAAACTAGAAACTAAAACCTTCGATATTATTTTGATGGATTTACAAATGCCCGAAATGAATGGATTTGAAGCAACAGAATATATTAGAAAAACAATGAAATTAGACATTCCAATTATTGCGCTAACCGCAGATGTCACTACCGTTGACGTTGCTAAATGCAAGGAAGTAGGTATGGATGATTATATCTCTAAACCAGTTGACGAACGATTATTGTACAGCAAATTGACTAGTGTTATAAAAAAACCAGTGGTAATTATAGAACATATAAAAGGGCTAAATGCAGCAAAGGATACGGTAAAATATGTAGATATGAATTATTTGCTAAAACTTACCAAATCCAACCCAATACTAATGACCGAAATGATTGGTGTTTATTTAAAACAAACACCACCACTTGTCCGCTCAATGAAACAAAGTTACTTGGACAAAGAATGGCAATTGTTACAAGCAACCGTTCACAAAATGATACCATCATTTACCATAATGGGAATGAGTCCTGAAATTACTGAAGTAGCTCAAAAAATTCAAGAATTTGCTAACAAACTCGAACTTTCTGATGATTTGGATAAATTAATTTCCCAACTCGAAAATGTGTGCAATCAGAGTTTTACTGAACTCGAAATAGAACTTACTAATTTAAAAAACTAAAATCGTGAAAAACGAAAACAAAATAAAATTATTCCTAGTCGATGATGATGCTTTATTCTTGAAATCGCTAGAAATTCACTTTCTAGAACACGCTGATTTCGAAATAGAAACCTTTGCCACTGGCGAATTATGTCTAGAGAGCATTTCTAAAAAACCTGATGTTGTCATTCTTGATTTTCATCTTGATGGAATTATCATTAATGCAATGAATGGATTGCAAACACTAGATAAAATTAAAAAATTTGATAGTGAAATTCCAGTAATAATGCTATCTAGTCAAGATAAAATTGATGTTGCCGTGCAATGTATTCACCACGAAGCGTTTGATTATGTGGTAAAAAGTGAAACGGCATTTGTACGATTACAAAAAATAATTACATCTATTTTTCAATATAAAAAAATGAAAAAAGAATTGAATTGGTATATGGATAGAATGTGAGGATTTAAGATTACAGATTAACGATTGCTGATTTTTTGAAATTGATTTTTTGAAATTGATATTGAAAAATAGGAATATTACAACTTTTTATAAAAATTGTATAATACTTTTTCTTCATTACAATCTCAACTTTGTAAAACAATTTAAAGAATAGAAAAAAGTGAATAAATTAGTATTTAGAGAATTATTTAAAAAGCGAGAATAAAATCTCGCTTTTTTTAATCTGTGGAAATCTGAGAAATCTGTGTTAAAAAAATTATGCAAGCAAAACAAAAAATAATAGTCATAGGTGCTGGTTTTGCTGGTATTCAACTCGTACGCCACCTTGACTCCAACTTATTTGATGTTTTGCTTATTGATAAAATAAACCATCATCAATTTCAACCACTGTTTTACCAAGTAGCTACTTCACAATTAGAGCCTTCCAGTATTTCTTTTCCACTACGAAATGTTTTTAAAGGGAAGAAAAACCTCCAAATTAGATTAGCAGAAGTTTTAAATATTGATGAATCGAAAAATACAATTTCAACAACAATTGGACATTTTAGTTACGATTATTTAGTAATTGCAATAGGTTGTAAAACCAATTTTTTTGGCAATCAAGAAATCGAAAAATGTGCTTTTACGCTAAAAACAACTTATGAAGCGATTACCATCAGAAATCATATTTTGCAAACATTCGAAAATATTATTTCTGCCGAAGACGAAGTTAAAGAAAGTTTATTAAATCTTGTTATTGTAGGTGCTGGACCAACTGGAGTAGAATTGGCAGGTTCATTTGCCGAAATTAGAAAAAATATATTACCTAAAGATTATCCAGGAATCGATTTCTCTAAATTCAAAATTATTCTGGTAGAAGGAAGCAAAAACACTTTGAATTCAATGAGTAATGAATCAAAAAAAGCTTCTCAAAAATACCTCGAAGAAATGGGTGTTATTATTTTAACCGAAACAATCGTAGCTAATTATGACGGCAAGATATTGACTTTAAAAAATGGTGATATTATAAAAACCAAAACTGTTATTTGGGCGGCTGGCGTAACAGGAAATAAAATTTTAGGATTACCAGAATCGTATTATACAAATTCAAATAGATTCAAAGTAAATCAACTTAATAAAGTGATAGATTCTGCAACTATATTTGCTTTAGGCGATATTGCTTTAATGGAAACTGATAAATATCCGAAAGGTCATCCACAATTGGCAAATGTTGCGATTAATCAAGCGAAAAATTTAGCCACTAATTTAAAAAAAATAGTTCAAAACAAGCCGACAAAAAATTTCGAATACAAAGATTTGGGTTCGATGGCAACAATTGGAAGGAACAAAGCCGTTGTTGATTTGCCTTTTTTCAAATTTCAAGGCTATTTTGCTTGGCTAATTTGGATGTTTTTGCATTTAATGTTGATTGTGAGTGTCCGAAATAAACTGATTATTTTCATTAATTGGGCTTGGGCATATTTCACAAAAGATACTTCGCTTCGATTGATTTTAAAACAGAAAACGAAGAAATAAAGATACTATCATGACAACAAACAACTTTAATATTAAAGGTTTATCAAATCAAGAAGTGATTGCATCAAGAAATAAACACGGCGAAAATTCTGTTGTTTTCAAAGAAGAAAATCATTTTTTTAATTCAATTCTAAAATTTCTAAAAGACCCAATGATTTTGCTGTTATTGGTCGCTTCGATTATTTATTTTATAAGCGGAAAAACTGCTGACGCACTATTTTTGGCATCGGCAATTGTATTGGTTTCTTTAATTTCTTCGTATCAAAATGCTAGAAGTCGCAACGCTTTATCCAAACTAAAAGATTTTACAAAACCCAACTGCAAAGTAATCAGAAATGGAAAAATTATCGAAATAAAAACCGAACAATTAGTTATTGGAGACAGTTTGTTAGTTGAAGAAGGTACATCGATTTCGGCAGACGGAACGATTGAACATTCAAACGATTTTTCGGTAAATGAATCGATTTTAACTGGTGAATCTATGTCGGTTGCCAAAGATAAAGCCACAAAAGACAATCTTATTTTTCAAGGTACAAGTGTCGCAAGCGGATTGGCAATTGCAACAATCACAGCTATTGGAAGCCAAACAAAATTGGGTAAAATAGGCAAAAGTCTGGAAAGTATTAAAGAAGAAAAAACACCATTAGAAATTCAGATTGGAAATTTTGTAAAGAAAATGGCGATTGCTGGCGCAATAGTTTTCGGGATAGTTTGGGCAATTAATTATTTTCATTCGTACAATTTATTTGACAGTTTACTCAAAGCATTAACCTTGGCAATGAGTATTTTACCTGAAGAAATTCCAATTGCTTTTACCACATTTATGGCACTTGGTGCTTGGCGAATGATGAAAAAAGGCATCATTGTCAAGCAAATGAAAACTGTAGAAACACTAGGAAGTGCCACCGTAATTTGTATTGATAAAACAGGTACAATTACAGAAAACACAATGAGTTTAGCAAAAATTTTCACTTTGGAAGCTAATAAAATTACCAATTTAGAAAGTGATTTATCTGATGTTGAAATGCAATTAATTACAATTTCAATGTTTGCAAGCGAATCCATTCCGTTCGATCCAATGGAATTAGCGTTACACGAAACCTATTCAAAAATTATCAAAAAAGACGAACGTTCGCATTTCAAAATGATACACGAATATCCGTTATCTGGCAAACCTCCAATGATGACGCATATTTTCGAGAACAAATCTGGAAATCGAATTGTTGCCGCAAAAGGTGGTTCGGAAGCTATAATGGCAATTGCTAAACTTTCGGCAAGCGAGAAAAAACAAATTTTAGAAGCTATAAAATCATTATCTACAGAAGGTTATAGAATTTTGGCAGTTGGAGAAACTATTTTTGAAGGCAAAAATTATCCAAAAACACAACAAGAATTCAAATTAAAATTTAAAGGATTACTGGCATTTTATGATCCACCAAAAAAGAATATTCATTCGGTTTTACAAAATTTTTATAAAGCAGGAATTGCAGTAAAAATAATTACGGGTGACAATGCCGAAACGACTTCGTCTATTGCCAGACAAATAGGATTTATTGGATATGAAAATAGTATTTCTGGAGATGAACTAATAAAATTATCTGATAAGGAACTTAAAAAGAAAGTTTCAGAAATCAATTTATTTACCAGAATGTTCCCAGAAGCCAAACTAAAAATCATCAATGCACTCAAGGCAAATAAAGAAATTGTAGCCATGACGGGCGATGGTGTAAATGATGGTCCAGCATTAAAAGCAGCACATATCGGAATTGCTATGGGCAAAAAAGGAACAGAAATTGCCAAGCAAGCGGCATCGTTAATTATTGTAAACGACGATTTGTCCAAAATGGTTTTTGCCGTTTCGATGGGTCGAAAAATTTATGCCAACCTCAAAAAAGCCATTCAATTTGTAATTTCTATTCACATTCCAATAATTCTCACTGTATTTATTCCGTTGGCTTTGGGTTGGTTGTATCCTAATATTTTTTCGCCAATTCACATCATATTTTTAGAATTGGTTATGGGGCCAACTTGTTCAATTGTGTATGAAAACGAACCTATCGAAAAAAATACCATGTTACAAAAACCACGACCATTTACGACCACTTTTTTCAATTGGAAAGAACTCTCAACAAGTATTATTCAAGGATTGATTATTACAGTTGGAACATTATTCTGTTATAAATATGCTATTTATCAAGGATTTAATGAAGCAACAACACGAACAATGATTTTTGTGGTTTTAGTAACTGCCAATATATTTTTAACTTTAGTCAATCGTTCTTTTTACTATTCTATTTTTACCACTTTATGGTATAAAAACAACTTGGTTCCAATCATTATTGGAATTACAATAGCTGTAACTGGATTACTACTTTATGTAAAACCATTTACAAGTTTCTTTGAATTTGAACATTTAAATTTGGCTCAATTATCAATTGCAATTGGCGTTGGTTTTACATCTGTAATTTGGTATGAATTGGTGAAATTATGGAAGCGAAATTTTGTTAAATAAAACATTTAGATACAATTAGCATTTCGAAACTCAATTAAAACTTTCAAAAATGTCAAAAATAATAACCATAACATTCAATCCAAGTATAGACAAAAGTGCTTCGATTTCTGCAATGCAACCAGATATAAAAATGCACTGTTCGGCAGCAAATATTGAACCTGGAGGCGGAGGCATAAATGTGGCAAGAGTTATCAGCAGATTGGGTGGCGATGTTAAAGCAATTTTCCCGTCAGGAGGGTATACTGGAATGTTTTTTAATCATTTATTAGAAAACGAAAAAGTGCCATTTGTAAGCATTCAATCCAAAAACGAAACCAGAGAAAATTTTGTAATTCTTGATGAATCAACAAACAAGCAATTTCGATTTGGAATGCCAAGTAACGAAATTTTCGAAAACGAATGGAAAGATTGCTTAAAAACAATTGAAAATAGTAAAGATGTTGATTATATTATTGCTAGCGGTAGTTTACCACCCGGAATTCCGTTAGATATTTATGCAGAATTATCTAAAATAGCAAAATTAAATAATGCAAAATTTATTGCTGATACTTCGGGAGAGGCTCTTAAAAATGCTGTTAATGAAGGTGTCTATTTGCTAAAACCCAATCTCGAAGAGTTAGGGATTTTATTAGAAATTGAAGATTTAAAAATTGAAAATATTGAAGTTGCAGCTAAAGAATTAATTCAAAAAGAGAGCTGCGAGGTTATAGTTATTTCGCTTGGAGCAAATGGAGCAATGTTGGTAACAAAAGACGAAACTATTACAATAAAACCACCAAAAGTTAAAGTAAAAAGCACTGTTGGCGCAGGCGATAGTATGGTGGCAGGAATCGTTTTTGGATTATCGAATAATTTGAGTTTACAGGAATGTTTGCAATATGGGATTGCTTGCGGAACAGCTACAACTATGAATTTAGGATCAGCGTTGTGTGAAAAAAAAGACGTTGAAAAATTATTGAAACTACTAAAAAAATAGAAACTATGACAACTTCATTATCATTAGTTATAAAAAAAATATTGTTGCTTTTTCTGGTGTTTTCAGGATTGTATTTTGCACAAGAATTTTTGATTCCATTGTGCATTGGTGCTATTTTGGCTACTTTATTTTTGCCTTTTTGCAATTGGATGGAAAAGAAAAAAATTCCAAAAGGAATAGCCGTTTTTATTTCTCTTTTAGGGTTACTGCTATTAATTTTTATGATAATTACGCTTTTAGGTTACAAAATTTCGGAACTCATTAGCGACATCGAAGTTTTAAAACAAAAAGCAATCGAGGCTGGAACCAAAATTCAAAAATATATTTTTGACACGCTCAATTTGACCATTGCTGAACAGGACAAAATTTTAAAAAGCGAACAACCATCTTATGGAAATATGGTACAAGTAATGCTGGGTTCCATGACCAGCTTTTTGTCAAGTAGTATTTTGTTATTAGTATATTTTATTTTCCTGTTGTATTATCGCAATCACATTAAAAACTTTTTGGTAAAAATAACTCCAAAAGTACAGCAAGCAGAAATGCAAGAAATTATTCAAAAAGTGGCTACTGTTTCTCAACAATATTTAATTGGACTTTCAAAAATGATTTTTTTACTTTGGGTAATGTACGGCATTGGTTTTAGTATTATAGGAGTAGAAAATGCTATTTTCTTTGCCATTCTTTGCGGATTGTTAGAAATTATACCCTTTGTAGGAAACATTACGGGTACCACTTTAACGGTTTTAATTGCCGCTATGAACGGTGCAGATACTCAATTATTATTTGGAATTGTGATTGTTTACGGTATCGTACAATTCATTCAAGGTTGGGTTTTAGAACCCTTAATTGTAGGCTCACAAGTAAAAATCAATTCATTATTTACAATCATAGCATTGGTTTTGGGCGAATTACTTTGGGGAATTCCGGGTATTATTCTGGCTATTCCGCTTACGGCTATGTTCAAAATTGTTTGTGACCATATCGAACCAATGAAACCTTACGGATTTTTAATAGGTGAAATTGTTGTTCCTAAAAAAGAAATTGAGTTTGTTGAGAAAATAAAAAAAATCATAAAAATTAAAAAATGAAACATAATTTAAAAAATTTAGGCAAACTTTTTAAAACTACTTTCAAAGAATGGTGGGACAAAGATCCGTTCAGGCAAAGTGCCATTATCGCCTATTATGCCATATTTGGAATTCCAGGATTATTAGTTTTAATTATCGCCGTTGCAGGATATTTTTTTGGTACTGAAACTGTAAATCAAAATTTAATGGCACAAATTTCTGAAACAATTGGCTCAGAAACTGCTTTGGAAATTCAAGAAATTTTATCTAAATCGACAGCAGAAAAATCGACTATATGGGGTTCAATTGTAGGAATAACTATTTTATTACTTGGTGCAACAGGAGTTTTTGTTGAACTTCAAAAAACATTAAACCTAATTTGGAATGTAAAAGTAAAACCACAAAACGGAATTTGGCTCATCATAAAAGCCAGACTTTTTTCATTCGGATTAATATTGGCTATCGCTTTTTTATTGACCATTTCGTTGGTAATTTCAACAGCGTTGGTAGCCATTAGCAATTACATTCAATTTGAAAGTACTCAATTGATGATGACTATTTATGGAATCTTGAATTTTATAATCTCACTTTTAGTAATTTCTGCATTATTTGCTATGATTTTCAAGATTTTACCCGATGCAAAAATCCAATGGAAACACGTTTGGTTGGGTTCTTTGGTTACAGGAATATTATTTACATTGGGAAAAATGGCTTTGGCCTATTATTTTGGAAAAGCAGAGCCAGCCTCGATTTATGGTGCAGCTAGTTCCATAATTCTAATTTTGCTTTGGGTTTCCTATTCGTCAATGATTCTGTTTTTTGGTGCTGAATTTACTGCGGCTTACGCCAAAATGTATTCTGGAATAATTCCGCCAACTGCTATTGCAAAAGTTGAAGTTCCTACTGCAACAGAAAAAACGATGTGATTTTTTGGAATTAAAAACATCATAATCTTAAAACTTAAACAAATAATTATGAAACTATTATTGGTTGTTTAAATCTAATTTTATAACTATTTAACTACTAGAAAAAACAAAGAAAATGAAAAAACAAATTTTCTCAACAACTATGGTGTTACTACTCTGTATAGTTTTATCAAATGCGAAAGCTCAGGCTTTAATTGATTTTGAAACAGGCATTGTTTCTACAGGTTATAATGATGTTCGTGTTCCGGGTAATCAAGGTACGCTCTTTTCATTAAAAGACGATTTGACCACAAAATCAGAATTATTTTACAGAATAAGATTGAGTTACACTTTAAAATCCCGTCATACAATTTCCCTATTGTATGCGCCTCTCGAAACAAAATCTGAGGGTCGTGTAACAAAAGATATTTTCTTTGAAGGCGCAGTATTCCCAGCCAATACTGAAATTATTGGAACCTATAAATTCAATTCATACAGGCTGACATACCGATACGATATTATTCAAAAATCTAGGCTTGAGTTTGGCTTAGGACTCACGGCAAAAATCAGAGATGCTAAAATTGCAATTTCTTCTTCTGAATTAGTAGCTGAGAAAACCAACGTGGGATTTGTATCACTTATAAATTTCAGACTATTATGGAATATTAATAACAAATTAGGGATATTGCTTGATGGAGATGCACTTGCTGCACCTCAAGGCAGAGCCGAAGATGTTCTGATTGCTACAACCTATAAGTTGTCAGACAACATAAGAGTTCGTGCAGGGTATCGGATTCTGGAAGGAGGTGCAGAAAATGATCAAGTTTACAATTTTGCTTTATTCCATTATGCTTCTGTTGGGTTGTCTTATACTTTTAAGAATAAGAAGGAGTCAAATTTAAAATAAATCTTTAACGGATAATTTTTACGGCATGAATAAATTAAAAATAAAATACATTAATTCCATATTAAATAAACAAGATGCGTTTTCTAATAAAGGAGATCATGGTCATGCACTAATGATAGCTGGACATAAAGGAAATATTGGTGCTGCAGTAATTGTTTCAAAAGCAGGATTAAGAACAGGTGTGGGACTGCTTACGGTAAGTGTGCCAGCAGAAGAACGTTGTATCTTGCAAACTACAGTTCCAGAAGTCATGGTCATAATGAGAGAGGAAAACCTACACAATATTGATAAATTTTCGGCTGTTGGAATTGGACCTGCAATGGGTATTGATATTTTCTCCGAAGAGTTACTGATTTATGCTTTGACACATTTTAAAAAACCATTATTGCTAGATGCAGATGCGCTAACCATCATTTCAAATAATAAAAAAATAATGAGTGAAATTCCAATTGGAACAATCATAACGCCTCATATTGGGGAGTTTGATAGACTTTTTGGTATCCATAAAAACAAAGCTGACAGATTAAATACCGCAATTCTAAAAGCAAAAGAACACAATATTATTATTGTTTTAAAAGACCATTGTACTGCAATCGTATCAGCCGAAAAATTGTTTTTTAACACAACTGGTAATGCTGGTCTCGCAAAAGGTGGTTCAGGCGATGCGTTAACTGGCGTAATCACTTCATTTTTAGCACAAGGATATACATCGCTACATGCGGCAAATCTGGGTGTTTGTATTCATGGATTGGCTGTAGATATTACCTTAAAAAAACAATCAATAGAATCTATGACCATTATAGATGTTATAGAAAATTTTGGAAAAGCCTTTAAAAAAATTAGAAATAAATGTAACACTCAATAATGTCGGTTTTGTATTTTTTCTCATCAATAATTAGTTTGTCTATTTATGCAATTATGATAGAAATTTTAAAGGCATAGCGAAAAACCAATTTGCCAGATTAGATTTAAGAATTTAAAATTTGAAATAAATAGAAATTATGAAGCAATCAAAACAAAAAAAACTATCACCTCATCAAAAAAAAGTTGGCGAAGTAATGCACGAATTTAAGGAAGGCGACTTGCATTCTGGTAAAACGGAAACGATAGTCACTAATCCAAAACAAGCTATCGCCATTGCACTGAGCGAAGCAGAAGGATTGGATAAAAAAACTAAAAAATAACTTATTATGGAAAACAAACAATTAAATAAAAATGAATCAATCAATAATCTCGTTTTTTCAATAAAAGAACAATTCACTGATAAATTTATAGAAACAGCACCAAACGTAAACTTGTATGTCAAGGATTATGGAAATGGAAATCCTGTAATTTTAATACACGGTTGGCCACTTAGTAACGAAATGTGGGAATATCAAATTGAAAATTTGGTAGCCAATAATTTCAGAGTAATAACCTATGATCGTCGAGGTTTTGGAAAGTCTTCTCAACCTTGGAATGGCTATGATTACGACACTTTAACAGATGATTTAAAATCAATAATCGACCAATTGGAGTTAACAAATGTAACTCTCGTTGGCTTTTCTATGGGCGGTGGCGAAGTAGTTCGCTATTTTAGTCGACACGCTGGTCAAAATGTTTCTAAAGCAATACTTGTCTCTTCAATAATCCCCTATTTGGCGCAAAGCGAAGACAATCCACAAGGTCGTACAAAAGAAAAAAATGAGGCTACACAGCAGGCAATTATTGAAGACAGGATAGCGTTTTTAGATCAATTTGGTAAAAACTTTTTTGGAATAAGTGATATTAATGCCGTTTTAAGTAAGCCATTATTGGAATATTATAGAATGCTCGCCTCTTTTGCTTCGCCATATGCAACAACAGAATGTGCCAAATCTTTTTCTAGTGCCGATTTTCGTCAAGAAGTACTTTCAATGAAAGTGCCCACTTTAATAATCCATGGAAATGCAGACAAGATTGTGCCCATTGAAATTTCGTCTGAAAAAACAGCACAATTAATTAAAAACAGTAAATTTATTATCTATGAAGATGCTCCACATGGATTATTTTATACAGATAAGGATAAATTAAACGTTGATTTACTTGAATTTTTAAATTCATAATAATATCATTGCAATGTGATTTGGTAATAAATAAAATTATGTGGAAAGAAGAAAACAATCAATTAAAACGCAGTTTTGAATTTAAAGACTTTATAGAAGCTTTTACCTTTATGACTCAGGTAGCGTTTGCAGCAGAAAAAATGAATCATCATCCCAATTGGAGTAATGTGTATAATAAAGTTGAAATAACACTATTTACGCACGATGCTAAAGACAGCATTACAGAAAAAGACAGAAAATTATCTAAAGAAATAGACAGGATTTATAAAAGTTAATTTTATATAAATATATATGATAAATGAGTACAAATTATAAAATCCCAACCCAAACCCAAATAGGTCATGTTCACTTAAAAGTTTCTAATATCAAACGGTCACTAGAATTTTACTGTGATTTGTTGGGTTTTGAACTCATGACTATGTATGGCACTGAAGCGGCATTTATTTCGGCTGGTGGTTACCATCATCATATTGGGCTTAATACATGGTATAGTGAAGATCATCCAATGGCAAGCAAAGATGGTGTTGGCTTATTTCACACTGCAATTTTATATCCAACTCGCAAAGATTTAGCCACAATTTATAATCGATTATTGCAAGAAAACTATCCCATAACAGGTTCAGCAGATCACGGCGTCTCACAAGCCATTTACCTCAATGATCCCGACAATAATGGCGTCGAATTGTATTGGGATAGACCCAAAGAACTTTGGAATTACAATCCTGATGGAACAATTATAATGTTCAGTCACGTTTTGGATTTAGATGATTTATTGAAAGAAATTATATAAAAACACAATGGACTCAATCACACATATAGCTCTCGGTGCCTGCATGGGCGAAGCATTTGCGGGTAAAACGCTTGGCAAAAAAGCTATGTTGTGGGGAGCTCTAGCACAAAGCATTCCTGATATAGATTTCATCGCTTCTTTTTGGATGGATACTTCGTCTAACTTGTTGGCTCATCGCGGATTTACACATTCTTTTTTATTTTGCCTTATCATTGCACCTTTATTTGCTTTGGCTGCAGAATATTGGCACAGACCACATAACATCAGTTTAAAACATTGGATGCTATTTTTTGGTACAGTTATTTTTGGACATATTTTTTTAGATGCATTCAATAATTATGGTGTAGGTTGGCTAGAACCGTTTAGTCATAAACGCTTTTCATTCAATATGATTTATGTGGCAGATCCATTATTTTCTATATGGTCTGGTTTGGCTTGTTTGGCATTTATTTATTTTAGAAAAAACACTATTTATCGAAAAAAAATATGGAGACTTGGACTGGGTTTTACAGGCATTTATTTATTGATTTGCATTGCAATAAAAATTAAAATTGATGCTGATGTAAAACAATCATTACAACAACAAAATATTAATTACACACAATATTTAACAACTCCAGCACCTTTTCAAAATAGTTTATGGTATGTAGTTGCAGGAAATGATAAGGGTTTTTACGTTGGTTTTAAATCAATTTTTGACACTACAAAGAAAATGAACTTTACCTATTTTGCTCGTAACAATGATTTGTTAGAAACGATAGAAAACAAAGAAAATTTATATAAATTAAAACGTTTTTCTCAAAACTTTTATACCATAGAAAAATGGAACGACACGCTTGTTTTCAATGATTTACGGTTTGGACAAATGAAAGGTTGGGAAAATCCAAAAGGAAAATTTGTATTTCATTATTTTTTGCAAGAGCCTTATGATAATACCCTGGTAGTACAGCGTGGTAGATTTGTAGGCTGGAATGAAAAAACAGTTGAGTCACTTTTTGAAAGAATGAAAGGCAATTGAATTAATAATTGAAATTATTCTCGTTGTTTGAAATAAAAAGTAAATAAGAAAAATGTTATTCTAAAAATTTTAAAGCAAGTCCAATGATATAACTGTTTAAAAATAGTATTTGTTTTGTGATGAATTGCAGCAGTTACATGGATGCAATCTTCTTTGATAATTGTATCTAAATTTTGAGTAACTTTTTTGGCAAATGTACGATCATCAATGTCAATATTTAATTCAATACTGGCATAAGCACTGATGTCATTAATATTGAAGGAACCAATGGTTACAAAACTTTCATCGACCACACACATTTTTGCATGTAAAACAGTGGGTTGATATTCATATATTTCAATATTTTTTCTAAGCATCCAATCGTACATCCAACGCTCTGCCGACTTAGCAATTTTCATATCAGATTGGCTGGCTAATATTAATCTAACTTTTACACCTTTTTTTATTGCATATCGCAATTGCTTTCTTATAGTTCTACCAGCTATAAAATAACTACAAATAATGGTAATTTGTTGCTCTGCATTTTCAAATATTTCTTTATAAGTGGTTGATATTTCATTCTTTGTTCTTACCCAATCATTTCGACTAATTTTGCATAATGAACTTTCATTTTCTTTAAATTCAAAAGTTATATTTTCCTCTTCGGATGGTTTTAAATTTCGTTTGACTTTAAAACCATTCCAAGTTTTCAAACACAACACATAAAGCTCTTTTACGATTGGACCTTCTAGAAATACTGCATAATCTAACCAAGCCTTAATATTTGGACAATCGTTGTATCTATCGGCGATATTCATTCCGCCAACTATAGCATATTTTGCATCTACTACTATCATTTTGTGATGTAATCTTCGTCCAAAATAGAAATTATTATTTTTAAAAAATGGTTCGAAAAAGTGAAAATGGATATTTTGCTTTTTTAAGTTTTTAATGAAAATTGACGATAGATTTCTAGAGGCATATCCATCAACTAATACATAGATTTTCACTTTTTTAGCAGCCGCAATTTTTAGTGCATCTACAATTAAGTTTCCTGTTTCATCATCATCAAAAATATAAGTTTGTATGTGTATGCTTTCGGTAGCTTGTATTATAAGTTTTATTAGTAAATCAAAATAGGATTTACCACTTTGTATGAGTTGTATTTTGTTTTTGGTAAATGTTCTGCCTACTATACTTTTCATTTAGTCATATAATTGGTGTTTATAAATCTTCTTCTTCATCTATATCTCCCTTTTCATCAATTGTCTTTGGGTAATCATTATTCATTTTTTGTTCCAAATTCATTTTATCTTTTAGGTTACGAATAATTGTAAATAGCACTAAACCAAGTGCAAAAATGCCTAAGATTATTATTACAGTATAATTCATTTTTTAAGATTTAGAAGTTAGCAAATATTTTAATCATTTTTTACATGCTTTTTCAAAAAGTTTTATCTTTTGTTCTTGTTGAATTGGATTATCTTTTTTTTGCACTGGGTCAAGTGGATCTAGTTTTTCTTTATTAAAATCTTCGTTGGTTTTTTGGTACAGCATACCATCTATTTCTATTGGTTGTATTTTATTTTTCTTTTTCATAATTTAGGATTGAATGTTATAGTAAAGGTTCATTATTTTATTCTTAAAAATTGTTATACAACTAATTCTAATTATTACATAATTCACACTAAAATAAGATCAATATAAAAAAGATAAAACAGGAATTTTACAACTTTAAAATAAAATTTCACAACCAACAGTTCACAAAAAGCAACAAACTTTGTTTTCACTTTTTGATATAAGAATAGATGAAAACTACATTAATAATTTTGGCAATAATTGTCTTGATCTTACTAATCGGAAAAATCTATTTTTCAATACGATTCAAAAATCAAGTTGAAAAATTATTTTCTAATGTCGAAAAATCCAATAGAAGTTTTTCAATCAAGCAATTGGAAGGTTTGCCAGAACCTGTGCAACGTTATTTCAACTATGTTTTAAAACAGGGACAACCTTACATAAATTTTGTTCGATTGACTCATGATGGATTCTTTAAAACGGATTTAAAAAAAGACTTCATCAAAATTACGGGTGAGCAATATTTTTCGACAAAAAAACCACAATTCATCTGGAAAGGAGTAACTTCAATGTTCACCGCTCGTGATTTTTTTATTGATGAAAAAGGTGGATTAATTGCAACGTTATTCAATATTTATAATGTTGTAGATGCAAAAGGCACCAATTATGACAATGGTGAATTGCAACGTTGGTTAGCCGAGAGTGTTTGGTTTCCAACTAATTTATTACCATCGGATAAAGTTTCTTGGACAGCAATCGATGAAAATTCCGCAAAATTATTATTCCATTCTAAGGCTGTTTCGTTTGAGTTTATTGTCAGTTTTAATGCAATTGGCGAAATCACCACAATGGAAAGCTATCGATTCATGACCAAGACTAGAAAAGAAAAATGGATTTGCAGAATGTCAAATTATAAAGAGATTAATAATATAAAAATTCCGTTTTCTGATCAAGCACTTTGGAAATTAAATGATGTTGAATATTGTTATGCAAAATTTGAAATTCAAAAAATAGAATACAATATTCCAGAAAAATTTTAAAGTTCTAATATTGGATTTATACAAATTTATGATAAAATTATACAACCAGTATTTTGAATAAAAAGATAAACTTGATGGTTTTGTAAGTGCCGTAAATATTTGATTAATTGATAACAATCCTATTTATGTGAATATTACAACTTTTATCAATAGTTATATAACACAAAACTTTTATACCTGACTGTACTTTGTACCGAACAATTAAATATAAAAAGAAAATGAAAAAATTACTATTTCTATGTATATGTATCGGATTTACATTTGCATCAAGGGCACAAACAGAAGATAAAAAATGGAATATTGGTCTACATGGTGGCGTAACACAATATAACGGAGATTTAGGTCGCGATTGGTACGAAACTGGCAATACTATGTATGGTTTTGGAGGATTATCAATATCCCGATATTTAGGTAAATTATTTGATGCCAACTTATTATTATCTAAAGGAACAATAGGATATAATAACGGAACAACAGCAGGTTTTAAATCCGATTTTAATGCGGCTTCGATAAACCTACGTTTCAATATCGTAGCACCAGAATATGTAATCAGACCTTATGTATTTGCAGGAGTTGGCGCTATCTTGTTTGATAATCAGCTTAATTTTCATCAAGAAAAATATGATTATGTTTTGCCATCAGCTGGTGCAGGTATCAATTTTAGATTGTCTCCAGAAATTATGCTGAATTTACAAGAAACATTTTTATTTTCTAACAAAGATAGACGTGACGGAGTAGATAATGGTACAACTGATTTCAAAAGTAAAGACTCCTATCTAACACATATGGTTGGATTAACTTATAATATTGGCCATTCAAAAGATTCTGATAATGATGGTGTTTCTGACAAAATAGACAATTGTCCCGAAACTCCAGCTGGAGTAATAGTCGATAAAAAAGGTTGCCCATTAGATAAAGACAACGATGGTGTTTATGATTATTTAGACAATTGTCCAGATCAAGCTGGTCCACAAGCGTTAAACGGTTGTCCAGATGCTGATGGAGATGGAATTGCAGACGCTAGTGATAAATGTCCTAATCAAGCAGGAACAATTGCTTTAAACGGTTGTCCAGATGCTGATAATGATGGCGTTGCCGATATCGATGATAAATGTGCGAATACTAAATCTGGTACAAAAGTAGACACTAAAGGCTGTCCAATAGATAGCGATAATGATGGTGTTATGGATGATATGGATCGTTGTCCCGATGTTGCTGGAGTTATAGCTCTTAAAGGTTGTCCAGATACAGATGGCGATGGTATTGCTAATCTAGATGATAAATGTCCAAACGTTAAAGGAACTGCAGAAAACAAAGGTTGTCCCGAAATCGCAAAAGCTGATATTGTTAGAATAACATATATTGGAAGTAAAATTTTCTTCGAAAATAATTCTGACAAACTAAAAGTAGCGTCATTATCACAATTAGATGAGTTGTCAAAAATATTATACAAATATGAAGGAGCAAATTTAACAATTGCAGGACACACAGATAGCGTTGGCGCAGATGATTTTAATATGACTTTATCTCAAAAACGCTCAGAATCTGTTAGACAATATTTAATTGGAAAAGGCATTTCAGATGCTCGATTAATTTCTATTGGATATGGCGAAACCCAACCAGTTGCTACTAACAATACATCTTTAGGTAAAGCAAAAAATAGAAGAGTAGAATTGAAAACAAATTATTAAAAATAAAGGTTATAATTAGTTTTGTTTTTGGTTAAGATGGCTGTCAATTTTGACAGCCATCTTTTGTATTCCATCATAATTATACAACTAAAAAAATAAATTATATAACAACTTGCGCTCGTTATGAGATTAGATTTACATTAAATATTTAAACTTAATTAAATATATTTAAACTTAATTATTATGAAAAAAAGTGTATTAAAATTTGGATTATTTTCAATGATTCTATTAGGAATGGTTTCTTGTAAAAACAAAGAAAAAGAATTAGCTGATAAACGAATTAGCGAATTAGAAAGTTATGTAGATTCTTTAAAAACTGTTTCTGCTGAAGATAGAGAAGCAAATTGGGATATGATTTCTGAAGATTTTGAAATTAAGAAAACAAATGCAAATGATGCATTGTCAAACCTTGATGAAGATGTTAAGTCAACATCTCAGGCAAAAATAGATGCCTCAAATGCTAAATATGATGAGTACAAAGTTATTGTATTAACCAAATCGGAAGCAGAACCAACTTCAGGAGAAGTTGCAAAAACAGTTAATGCCAATCCTTCACAATTGTTAAGAGACAGATTATTTGGAGCAGGTAAGATAGGTAGCGATATGAGTTTTGCTTGGGTAAACAAAGATAATATTCTTTTAGTATATAGCAATTTTTATGATTCATATAAAAAGAATAAAGGCGACTTTACCAGAGAAGATTATGATGAAATAAAATTAATGTATGAAGCTTTAGATGCTAGAAAAAATACAGTTGAAAAAGAAGGATTATCATCTGAAGATAATGGGAAAATTGCTTCTATTAAATTTAAATTAGCACCAATGTTTAAAACAAACAGAATGGGAGCAAAAAGCAGAGAAAATTCAGAAGCTAAAGAATAAATTTTTATAAAATTATTTTGTAGTAATACATAAAAATGTCAATCAGAAATGGTTGGCATTTTTTATTACTCAAAAATAAAAATATCGGAATTATATAAGATAATATCATAGTTATATAACTTTTTTAACGCTAACAAATCGACCTTTAAACAATTGATAATAATAGAAATATTAATACATATATCATGATACAAGTTAAAAAAGAAGGAATTGTTCTTGAAAAATTACCATTAGGTTTTGAATGGGAAGGTGTACTAAATCCTGCCGTAATTCATTATGGAGATTTTATTCATGTTTTTTATCGTGCAGTTGCAAAAGGCAATTATTCTAGTATTGGATATGCAAAATTTAAAACACCATTACAGGTTGCGGAGCGTATGGATATGCCTATAATTTTTCCTCAATTTGATTACGAAGAACACGGAGTAGAAGATGGTAGAATTGTCAGAATAAATGATCTATTTTATTTGTCATATTGTGCTTTTGATGGTGTAAATGCATTGGGTGCATTGGCTACTTCTTCGGATTTAATCAATTGGGAAAAACACGGAATTATTGTTCCTCAAATGATGTTCGATGAGTTTAAACGTTTGGCAGAAACCAAAGGAAAACTAAACGAGAAATATTTACGCTATAATGAACACGACAGGGTTCGAGAACGAAAAGGTAAAAAGGTTTTAGTATGGGATAAAAATGTGGTCTTTTTTCCAAGAAAGATTAATGGAAAATTGCATTTTTTACATCGTATAAAACCAGATATTCAAATAGTTTGTGTAAACGAAATTAGTGAACTAACAACAGATTTTTGGCAAAATTATTTACTGAAATTTAAAGATTATATCGTGTTGGCTCCAAAATACGAACATGAAATAAGTTATTTAGGAGCAGGTTGTCCACCAATAGAAACTAAAGAAGGTTGGTTAATTATTTATCATGGTGTTCATGATACCGTAAAAGGATATGTTTATTGTGCTTGTGTGGCATTATTAGATTTAGAAAACCCACAAAAAGAAATTGCTAGATTACCATATCCACTATTTAAACCAGAGCTCGATTGGGAAATAAAAGGAGAAGTAAACAATGTTTGTTTTCCATCTGGAGCAATAGTTCAAGATGACACTTTATATATTTATTATGGCGCTGCCGATACTCGAATTGGTTGTGCATCTGTTTCTTTATCCGAATTGTTGTCAAAATTAATGCTCAATTTAAAATAATATCAAATTATGAAGAATAAAAATATTTTACCCGAAATTTTAATTATCACGTCTTATCCACCTCGCGAGTGCGGGATTGCCACGTATTCTCAAGATTTAATTTTTGCACTGAATAATAAATTTACAAAGTCTTTTGATATTAAAATTTGTGCTTTAGAATCGGAGTTCGAAAAACATAAATACACTAATGATGTGAACTATGTTTTAGAAACCGACAATTCAAAATCATATATAGAATTGGCTAAAAACATCAATGACAACTCCAATATTTCGATGGTTTTAATTCAGCATGAATTTGGACTTTTCAGAACAAATGAAAATGATTTTATTCAATTACTGCAAACTATAAATAAACCTATAATTGTTGTTTTTCATACGGTTTTACCTAATCCTGATGAAGCGTTGTTAAAAATGGTTCAAAGTATAAATCATTGTACGAATTCGTTTATTGTAATGACGAATAACTCTTCAAAAATACTACAAGAAGATTATCAAATTGATGCAAGTAAAATCTCGGTCATTCCACACGGAACACATTTGGTAGAACATTCAAATAAAGATGTTTTAAAAGAAAAATACAATGTAGCTGACAGAAAAGTGATTTCAACTTTCGGATTATTAAGTTCAGGTAAATGTATTGAAACTTCCATTAATGCATTAAGAACAATTGTGAAAAAACATCCGGAAGTTTTGTTTTTAGTCATTGGGAAAACACATCCAAATGTTGTGAAAATTGAAGGAGAAAAATATCGTAAAAATCTTGAAGACAGAATTAATGCTTTGCAATTGAATAAATATGTACAATTTGTTAATCAATATTTACCGTTGCACGAATTGTTAGAATATTTACAATTGACGGATATTTATTTATTCACATCAAAAGACAGAAATCAAGCAGTTTCTGGTACTTTTTCGTATGCCATTAGTTGTGGCTGCCCCATAATTTCAACTCCAATTCCGCATGCTATTGAGGTTTTAAATGATGGAACGGGTATAATTATTGATTTTGAAAATGCACAACAATTAGCCGAACAGGTTAATAATTTGCTAGACGATGAACAACTACGAAAAAACATTTCTTCTAATGGAATTCACAAATTGGCTCCAACTGCTTGGGAAAACTCAGCCATTTCTCATGCCATTTTGTTTGAACAAATTAGTAATCAAAAGTTTGAATTGCATTATAAAATTCCAGAAATAAATTTGAATCACATAAAAAATTTGACTACTGATTTTGCCATGATTCAGTTTTCAATTATCAATCAACCAGATATTAATTCTGGCTATACTTTAGATGATAATGCAAG
The DNA here is from genome assembly GCF_043720215.1 of Flavobacterium sp. Taxonomy (GTDB): domain Bacteria; phylum Bacteroidota; class Bacteroidia; order Flavobacteriales; family Flavobacteriaceae; genus Flavobacterium. Next base: position 38,466 of record NZ_JAYSSZ010000074.1, read on the forward strand.
AGCTTTAGTTTCCATTTGTCAACATTTAGAACTTAAAAAAGATAAAAATGATATAGACTATATTACCAAATATTTCAATTTCATAAAATATTGTTTACAACCAGAAGGTTATTTTTTGAATTATGTAGATGTGCATAAAAAGTTCACAAAACAGAATTCTGAAAATCTTGCTGATTCTAACGGTAGGGCCATTTGGGCTTTGGGATATTTGGTTTCAATAAGTGATTTATTACCAGCTGAATTAGCTGAGAATGCTAAAAAAACATTGCAATTATCATTAGGGAATGTTTGTAAAATTCATTCTCCACGAGCCATGGCATTTATTATAAAAGGAATTTATTACAATAATATTAAAAATCATTCTGAAGATAATGTAAATATTTTGAAGCATTTAGCTGATAAACTAGTTCAAATGTATAAACACGAAGATAAAGAAAACTGGCATTGGTTTGAAAGTTATTTAACCTACGGAAATAGCATTTTGCCTGAAGCTATGTTATGTGCTTTTCTAGCAACTAACAACCAAATTTACAAAGAAATTGCTAAAACTTCATTCGATTTTTTATTGTCTAAAATATTCAAAAACAATATTATAAAAGTAGTTTCTAATAAAGGTTGGCTGCAAAATAATAATGAATCATCTAATGAACAAATTGGAGGAGAACAACCTATTGACGTGTCATATTCAATAATTGCTTTAAGTAAATTTTATGATGCTTTTCAGGAAGAAGATTTTCTGCAAAAAATGGAAATAGCTTTCAATTGGTTTTTGGGGAAAAATCATTTGAAGCAAATTATATATAATCCTTGCACGGGTGGTTGTTATGATGGTTTAGAAGATACTTATATCAATTTAAATCAAGGTGCAGAATCAACAGTAAGTTATTTAATGGCAAGGTTAACAATGGAGAAATATTTCGTTAAAAATGAAAAAACAACTAAGTTATTAAAAATTAATTACTCTAAAAAATCAAATAAAAATCAAAGTATTAAAATTTAAAAATCAAAGTTATGACAGCTAAAAAAACACAAATAATAGCGCCTAAAAAAAGTGATGCTAAGAAAAAAAAAGAGGAATTAAACTCTAAAACAAAAACTTCAAATTCTAAACATACAATTAAAAAAAAGCTGAATGAATTTGGCGATAATGATTCATTATAAAAAACAATAACATGGAAACACAAACTCAAAATTTATTTCTTTTAGAAGACAACCCATTATCATCAAATAGAATTGTTGCTTTTTTAGAAAACAGATTCAAAAATTCACTTAGAATTTCAATTTTTGATAATAGCGAAACCCTTCTGAATAAAGTTGATGCTAATACGGCAATCGCAATTCTTGATTATGATTTAAAAGGAGAAAAAGCTGATGTATTAGTACTCGAAATTAAAAAAATAAATCCAAAAACAGAAGTCATTATTCTTTCCTCTGATGAGGATATTGGTATTGCAATTGATGCATTTAGAAATGGCGCAAAGAGCTTTATTATAAAGGGAGAGCAATCTAAAAGAGAACTGTTTTTAGTCATTTATAAAATACTAAACTATCCTGTAAAAATATTAACCGAGCGATTTGGAATTAATAAAATACTAGCCATTTTTGTTTCCTATTTTATCATAATTGGCATTGTAGTTTATATAGGTATGCGTTTGTTAAATTATTAGAAATAAAAACACTATGAATTTTGCAACTTATTCAAAAAGTTGTACAACACATTTATCGCTAATATGAAACAACTTTGTAATAAGTTTTAAAATTCATAAAGATGACAACCGATGATATTCTAAAAGAAATAGTTTCTAATTCTATCGATACAAATTTTAACAATAATATATCAATTAGTGTTTTAGGACAAGAAGTTACACTTAAAGGTATTGTAAAATCATACGATGAAAAAGACAAAATTGAGCAAATTACTTGGAACACGTTTGGAGTTGTTTCGGTAAATAATGAATTAGCAATTAACAACGAAAACTAGAACAAATGATTTTAAACAACCATATTTTTAAAAGTCTAGATAATGATTCTTCTGACGAACATTGTAATATTTTTATCAATGAATTAATGACTATATACAATTCAGAAAAAGAACTCAACGAGACATTACCTACAATGATTAAAAATGCTAAAACGTCTGAAATAGTTACAGCATTGACCAAGCATTTAAGATTTACTCAAGAACATCTTTTGCGTTTAGAAACATTTTTCAAATCAATAAATCAACCCTTAATATCTTAAAATTATGATACCAAAAATTGGAATATCCGAAATTCACTTAAAAAAAATCATCGATTTATTGTCTGTAGTCTTATCAGATGAAATGACATTGTACATCAAAACCAGAAAATTTCACTGGAATGTTGCAGGAGAAAGTTTTATGGAGTTGCACAAACTTTTTGAAAAACAATATACTGAATCAGAAATTATTATCGACGAAGTTGCCGAGAGAATCAACAAACTTGGAAGCAAAACCATCGGTACAATGAACGAGTTTACATTACTATCTAGAATTGTCGAACATCCAAACAAATACCCCGTTCAAAAAGTAATGATATCGGAACTGTTGTCAGATCACGAAATGATAATTGCCGAATTACGCAAAGATATTGATGTTTGTTCAGACGAATGTCACGATGCAGGAAGTGCCGATTTGCTGACTAAAATCTTACAACAACACGAAAGCACTGCTTGGATATTGCGAAGATATTTGAGTTAGAAAAATTATACTAATTAATTAAAACAAATTTTATGTATTACGAAAACTATCATTTGGGAATTAATATTATTTGGTGGGCTTTATGGGTAATCTTATTAATTTGGATTTTGGGATTTCCTTACAATACCTCTCGAAGACATAAAAGATACACAGCTTCTGATATTTTGCAAAAAAGATATTTTAGCGGAGATATCACTATATATGAATACTACGACAAACAAAAAAATCTAAATGAAGAAGGAGAATTAAAAAAAACTTAAAATTTTTATAACAATGAAAAATAAAGAAAAATTTCCGAAAGCAGCAAACGAACAATTAGAAAACAAAGATGGTTATCCTAAATATCCAGAAAGCGAAGATATTTATAAAAAATTTGATAAAGAATTTGATATCGATCCAGAAAATATTTCTAAAAAGAAAGAAATTATCAAAATTGATAAAAACCTAACTTGGAACGAAAAGAATTTCAAACAAGACAAATCGGGTAATGATCTTGATGTTCCCGGTTCTGAACTCGATGATGAACAAGAAAATATTGGAAGCGAGGACGAAGAAAATAACTCTTATAGCATTGGAGGAGATAATCACAATGACTTAGAAGAAGATAAAGGACAATAATTAAAAAAAATCATGATAAGAACAGCAAAAGCACATTGGGAAGGAAATCTCAAAGAAGGAAAAGGAGCATTGTCTACACAAAGTGGTGTTCTTGAAAATACAAATTACAGTTTCAAAACCCGTTTTGAAGAAGGAGAAGAAGGCACAAATCCTGAAGAATTATTAGCAGCAGCACACGCAGGGTGTTTTACAATGGCAGTTACATCTATGCTTAATGCAAAAGGAATTACCGCTAATAAATTAGATACTGAAGCAACTCTAACAATGGAAGGATTAAGTATTACTGGAATTCATTTGAATATTACTGGCTCGATTCCGGGCATAAATGCAGAGGAATTTGCA
>NZ_JAYSSZ010000075.1:0-14710 GCF_043720215.1 Flavobacterium sp.
AAATGGTTTTCTGGAATTGGTCAAGAAGCTATTTCTGTGGGAATTACAGCGGTCTTAGATAAAGATGAATACATCTTACCAATGCACCGTAATTTGGGAGTTTTTACCGGAAGAGATATTCCATTACATCGCCTTTTCTCGCAATGGCAAGGAAAAGCCAACGGATTTACAAAAGGTCGTGACCGTTCGTTTCACTTTGGTACACAAGAATTCAATATAATAGGAATGATTTCGCATTTGGGTCCACAATTGGGTGTGGCTGACGGAATCGCTTTAGCAAATAAATTAAAAAAGAACGGAAAAGTAACTGCAGTTTTTACTGGAGAAGGCGCTACTTCTGAAGGAGATTTTCACGAAGCATTAAATATTGCTGCTGTTTGGGATTTACCAGTTCTTTTTGTTATCGAAAATAATGGTTACGGATTATCGACACCAACAAACGAGCAATATCGTTGCGAGAACTTAGCCGATAAAGGAATTGGTTTTGGAATGGAATCGCATATTGTTGACGGTAATAATATCCTTGATGTTTATAATTTGATATCAGAATTAAAAGCATCAATGAAAGAAAATCCTCGTCCAGTTTTGTTAGAATTCAAGACTTTCAGAATGCGTGGACACGAAGAGGCGAGTGGCACAAAATATGTTCCGCAAGAGCTAATGGATATGTGGGCAATAAAAGATCCAGTAGAAAATTTTAGAAGTTACCTTAAAGCAACTGCTGTTTTATCCGATGAAGATGATGAGGCTTTTAGAGCGGAATTAAAAAAAGAAATTGATACTGATTGGGCATTAGTTCAAAAAGAACCAGAAATTGTAGCTAGTTTAAGTGAAGAGTTAAACGATGTTTACAAACCTTATGAATTTGAAGAAGTTAATCATTCTGAAGAAGTAGAAAACATTAGAATGATTGATGCTATATCTAATAGTTTACGTCAATCGATGGAGCGTCATGATAACCTGGTTATTATGGGACAAGACATTGCCGAATATGGTGGTGCTTTCAAAATCACTGATGGTTTTGTAGAAGCTTTTGGAAAAGAAAGAGTAAGAAACACACCAATATGCGAAAGCGCCGTTGTTTCTGCAGCGATGGGATTGTCAATTAACGGACACAAAGCGATTGTTGAAATGCAATTTGCTGATTTCGTTTCTACAGGATTCAATCCAATTGTCAATTTATTAGCAAAATCGCATTACCGTTGGTTAGAAAATGCCGATGTTGTAGTTCGTATGCCTTGTGGCGGAGGAACGCAAGCTGGACCTTTTCATTCGCAAACAAACGAAGCTTGGTTTACAAAAACACCAGGATTAAAAGTTGTTTACCCAGCATTTCCTTATGATGCGAAAGGATTATTAAATACAGCAATTAACGATCCTAATCCTGTTATGTTCTTCGAACACAAACAGTTGTACAGAAGCATGTATCAAGATGTACCTAAAGATTATTATACGATTCCTTTTGGTAAAGCAGCTATGATAAAAGAAGGTTCAGCTGTTACTGTCATTTCATTTGGAGCAGGAGTGCATTGGGCGTTAGATACATTAAACAAAAATCCTGAAATCTCAGCTGATTTGATTGATTTACGTTCGTTACAACCTTTAGATACCGAAACTATTTTTGCTTCGGTAAAGAAAACAGGAAAATGCATTATTTTACAAGAAGATTCTATGTTTGGTGGTATTGCTAGTGATGTATCCGCTTTAATCATGGAAAATTGCTTCGAATATCTAGACGCTCCCGTAAAACGTGTAGGAAGTTTAGAAAGCGCAATTCCTTTCGTAAAAGCATTAGAGGATCAGTATTTACCCAAAGTTAGATTTGAAGAAGGTTTAAAAGAATTGATGGCTTATTAATCATTAATAATCATAGCTATTTTAGAAGTCGTAACTAATTGTTGCGACTTTTTTTGTGATTACTTAATTTCAGAAAGTTAAACTAATATTAATAATTGGTAAATGTAAAGTAGATGACATTACTATTTACAATCATTAATTAACTTTGAAAATATTAATCAAAGAAAAAACGTTATGATCAAAAATTTTTTTATTTTATCAGTAATATTCTTTTTCATTTCCTGTGAAAAAGAAAGTGAGTTCACCAAAAATATCTCTAATGATAGCATTTCTAATACAGCAACTTTATTGTATAGTGGTTCGTTTGCACCTACTTCTGGAATTTCAGTAACAGGATCTGCCAAAATTTACAATGACAATGGTCAGAAAAAAGTTTTATTAGATAATTTTAGCATTTCTGATGGACCAGATTTGAAGGTATATTTATCTACCACTAATTCTCCAACAACTTTTGTTAATCTTGGTAGTTTAACTTCTTCAAGAGTATATTTAATACCAAGTGCAGTTGACTTGACAGTTTATAAATACGTTTTGATACATTGTCAACAATATAACCATCTTTTTGCTATTGCAGAATTAATGTAATTTTTTAGACTTGTATATATTATGATATACTTGGATAAAATAATAATTAAAAAAAACCAACATTACTTTTATCTCGTATATGTTTGTATATGCAATTTATTTTGGATAGAATAATAATTATAATTTAAAACTAAAAACAAACAAAGTATGAGAACAAACACTTTAAAATTTTTGACATTTATTTTATTTATCACTTTAAACTATACAAGTTCCTTTGCGCAAGGCTGTAGTGATGCTGGATTTTGTTCGGTAGGGAATGGTTTCAAAGGACACGAAGCAAATTTAAAAAACAGTGTAGATGTAGGAGCTATATACGCGGTAGCCGGAGAAGGAGTAACTGTATTTTCTCAGTATTTAACCTATTCTAGAGATATTAGCGATAAATTTGCTTTGAGTGCAAAAGTTACATCTGGAGTTGCAAATGGAATATTCGGAACTAGAGGAAATATAGGAGATGTATTTCTTGCAGGAAATTACAAATTCAAATCGAAATTTAGTGATATTGAAGGTTCAAAAGTTTGGTCTTTACTTGTAGCGGTTAAAATTCCGCTTACAAGTGGAAATGACAAAATAAATAATGTTTCTTTACCAATGGTTTTTCAATCAAGTTTAGGAACTTTCGATTTTATAGGTGGTTTAAGCCTTTCGTATAAAAAGTGGGATTTTAATACAGCAGCTCAAATCCCGTTAACGGATAACAAAAACTCCTATTTTAGTGGTAATTCAGGAGGAAAATACTTTACCTCTACTAATTTATATCAAAGAAAATCGGATGTTTTGTTTAGAACAACTTATAAACTTAAAACAACTAATGAAAAATTCACTTTCAAACCTAATGTATTATTTATTTATCATTTAGGGGAAGATAGTTTTCAAGATAATTTTGGAGTGCGTCAAAATATTGTTGGTTCAGATGGACTTACCATCAATGGAAACTTAATTGTATCATACAAATTAGGAAAAAAGAGTTATTTAGAGACTTCAATAGCTTCACCTTTTGTAATCAAAAAAGAGCGTCCAGACGGACTTGCTAGAGGGCTAACAGCTGGACTTAGTTATAAAATTAATTTCTAAGTAAAGACCAAATTTATATGAAAAATATAATTTTTATTTACCTATTTCTTTGTGTAAGTACAGTAAATTCTCAAACTGTTGTAATTGATGAAAAATTCAAAGACAATAATTATCCAGTTGGTTATAATTTTTTGCCAAACAATAACAGGTTGGTTATACAAAAAGGAAATTATGTAGCATCATCGACTAATAAAGTTATTAAAAACCTTTATAGTTTTGATAATGATGGTTTTTTTGAAAAATTAATCGAAAATGAAGCATTAACAAACTGTATTTTTTCGCCAACCGAAAATGCTTTTATAGTTTCGGAAACATCTAAAACACAAGAAAAAACAGATCAATTTAAATTGGTTATTAATGGTAAATCTTCTCCATTTTTTAAAATGAATGAAAATTTTCAGTATTTTAATGATGATTATGAGTTTAGTATTTTAAATCAAGACAATAAAGGAGATATTAATTTTGAAAAAGATGAGTTATCACTAAGCGTTACCGATATTGTTACCAGAACAAATGAAAAATTTGCTATGAAAAAGCCCGATTTTGCTAGAATTATAGGAGATAATTTTGCAAAATACAATGATTTGTCGTTTGGTATTCGTGTAAATGAATATAATTTTGGGCTCATTACAAAATCTATTGCTAAAGACTATAAATCGGCAACATTATACCGTACAATATATAGTTATGGTGGTGTAATTTTAAATGATTTTGCTTATAAAGTAGATTTTCAATATAAAAACCTAATTTATAGTAATAACGGCGGCGGCTATATTTATACAAATCCGCAGTCTGGAGATACTTATGTAAGTGATTTAACAATTAATAATTTTGTGATAGATCAGAAAACTGAGGAAGTTTATGTTTACGGATTATTTGGAAAAAACGCAAAGAGCTCCAGTAATATTACAAATGAGCCATTGGGTTTTTATGTTTTTAAGTTTGATAAATCTGGGAATAAAATCTGGGAGTCTGTTCAAACCATAAATGACAAAGATGATTTTAATACAAAACAAAATATAACAAACTTAAAGTTGAGTTTAGCAATTAGAAACGAAAAATTATTACTTTCTATAACTTCTCCATCAGAAAAAAAAGGTTATATTCAATATTCATTTATTGATAAAATGACTGGAAATGTTTTAAAGTTTAATAAAATAAGCTTTAATGTTTCTGTCGAAAACAAAGAAAATAGCAACGAAAAATTCGTAAATTCGTATTTTAATAATATTGGTTACGAAAAGAAAGCCTTAGATACGGAAGGACTAATTGCTCAAGAAAATAATATCTTGTTTTCAAATTATTTGAGTAGTATTCAAAACAATCAGAAATTATATTTTAAGACTTTTTATGCTAAAAATGGAATTTGGTTGTTAGAAACTGATAACATTAGTTATTTTAAAATTACTTTTTTCAAAGAATAATTTTCAATCCTTTCTAAATTAGAAAACCGAAGCAAATAAACTATTTTATTGCTTCGGTTTTATTTTTTTATAAAGTATAAAAAAATAAAACCAGTATTATATTAATTACGTATATTTAAAAAATAAGATTTACTATATGTACGATGAGTTAAAGTATTGGTATTTGAGAGATCATAAATTATTTAGAACATTGAGTTTTGCTCAAATAAAACAATTGTGTATTATTTCAGGTTTTAAAAAAGCTCAAAAAGGGGAAATAATTTATTTCTCAGATTCCGATGTGCCAAGAATTTTTCTCTTGAAAACAGGAAGTATCAAAATTGTTTCTCTAGATGAAGATGGAAATGAAAACCTTAAAGATGTTATCCAGAAAGGAGATATGTTCGGAGAACTTTATTTGGATAGTGATATTCAAGTTAACGAATATGCTAAGGTTCTCACCGACGAAGTTTCTATTTGTAGTTTTTTACAGTCTGATTTTGAAGATTTAATGCTTCGAAATCCACAATTAGCTTTAGGATATACCAAATTTGTTGGATTAAAAATGAAACGATTGCGAAATAATTATACAAATTTAGTTTCCAAAGATGCTAAGACAAGATTACTTACTTTCCTGAAAGAATGGGCTCAAAAAGAAGGTGTTTTTGATAATGATAAAGTTACAATCGAAAATTATTTGACACAAAATGATATAGCTCAAATTATATGTACCTCAAGACAAACAGCCACAACATTGCTTAACGAATTTGTAGATAACGGAATTATAGGATACAATCGTAAGGAAATAATTATTTTAGATTTTAAAAAAATTTAAAAAAACACTAAGATGTAAACTAGCTGACAATCTTACTTTTTCAAACTAATTAATTTTACATTAATAAAAAAAATAATTATGAAAAAGTTTATTTATCTTGTAGTATCAATTTTTAGTGTTGCTCTAAGCGCACAAAATGATTTCCCAAAATCGGCAACAGAAATTTCACCATTACTTATTGGTGAAACAATTCCATCATCTATCCTTCAAACTATTGATGGAAAAAATGTAAATTTTGAAGACCTTACAAAATCAAAAAAAACAATCCTTGTAGTATACAGAGGCGGTTGGTGTCCTTACTGTAATTTGCATTTAAGTGCATTAGGTGAGGCTGAAGAAAAACTAATAGAAATGGGTTACCAGATTATTGCTGTAAGTCCAGATTCGCCAGAGTCAATGAAAGAAACCATCACAAAAGACAAATTAAAGTACACGCTATTATCGGATAGTAAAGGAGATTTCATGCAGACTTTGGGAATTGCTTATGTAATTCCAGATGGTTTAAAGAAGCAGTTAAAAACTGTTTTACATGGTGTAAAAAATGATTTTCTTCCAGTTCCTTCTCTATATATAATAAATGGAGAAAACGAAATTGAGTTCGAATACATAAGCCCAAATTATAAAACAAGAATTTCTAACGAATTATTAATCGCTGTTGCTAAGACTTTAAAAAAATAACAAAATGAAAAAGATATTTTTAATACTAACCGTTCTTTTTACATTTTCGAGTTTTTCTCAAAATGCAAAAAGATTAGAAACTTTTAATTTAGAAAAGAAAATAGCCATACAAGGTTATGATCCTGTTGCTTATATTAAACAAAAAAAAGCGATAAGAGGCAAGAAAGAATTAGCATTTACTTATGAAGGTGTGATTTATAATTTTTCTTCTAAAGAAAATAAAGAAACATTTACAAAAACACCTGCAATATATGAACCTCAATATGGCGGATGGTGTGCTTATGCTATGGGAAGTTCTGGAGATAAAGTAGAAATTGATCCTGAAACTTTCAAAATTATCGATAATAAATTATACCTTTTTTACAATGCTTATTTTAATAATACATTGAAAAGTTGGAACAAGGATGAAAAAAATTTAAAAACAAAAGCAGATTTAAACTGGAAAAAACAATAGTTATGAATTCAATTTTAATAAACAGATCAGCAAAAATAATAGTGGCTTTTATTTTGCTGCAAACATTATATTTCAAATTTACGGGAAGTCCTGAATCGGTATTTATTTTCACAAAATTAGGAGCAGAGCCGTTTGGAAGGATTAGTTCTGGAATTATCGAATTATTCGCATCAATATTTTTATTTGTGAATAAAACAAAATTTTATGCTGCTTTTATAGCACTATCAACCATGTTTGTTGCGATAGTCTCGCATTTATTTATAATTGGTATCGAAGTAGAAAATGATGGTGGAACTTTATTTTTTTTAGCTTGCATAACATTTATATTAAGCTTATTTTTAGCGTTTAGATACAAAAACGATATTAATTTTTTGATAAAATAAACTATGAATTTTATTATTGTAAAACATACACTGGAAGAATTAAAGGATTTATTAAATCAATTATCTAATGAAGATTTTGTTTTACCTATTTTATATTTAGGAAACTCATCAATAGGCGAACATTCTAGACATATCATAGAAATGTTTCAATGTTTGCTCAATTCTTACGAATCTGGTTTGTTGAATTATGATGATAGAGTAAGAAATAATTTAATTCAAACAGATACAAACTTTGCGATTCAAACGATAAATGATATTATCAATTCTATCGAAAAAGAAAATAAAAATATAGTTTTGAATCAGATGTTTTATGAAAATTATGTATCAATAGAAACCAATTATTATAGAGAATTATTATACAATTTAGAACACTGTATTCACCACCAAGCACTTATAAAAGTTGCGTTTTTTCAATTAGAAAGCGTACAAGTTGCTGAAAATTTTGGAATAGCTCCATCAACTATCGAATATAAGAAACAATGTGCACAGTAAGTTTTGTAAGCAGTAATGATAAATACATTATCACATCAAACAGAGACGAAAAAGTAGCAAGGGAAAAAGCTATCGAACCCAAAATTCATCTAGTAAACGACAAAAAAATATTTTTTCCTAAAGATCAAAAAGCTGGGGGAACATGGTATGCTGTAGATGATAAAGCACATATTATTGTTTTGCTAAATGGTGCCAAAGAAAAACACGAACTAAAATTTAGTTACAGAAAAAGTCGTGGATTAATCGTTTTAGATTTAATTAGTTCGGAATCCATACTTTTATCTTGGCAAGAAATAAATCTCGACAATATAGAACCGTTTACATTAGTTGTTTTTGAAAAACAAAAATTATATCAATTACAATGGAATGAATTAGAGAAAGAAATTACCGAACTAGATACAACAAAAAATCATATTTGGTCGTCATCAACGCTTTACCCAAAAGAAATTCGTGAACAAAGAAGCAATTGGTTTTATGATTTTTTAGAATCAAAAAATAGCATTTCAGAATTAGATATGTTGCATTTTCACAAAAATACCGAAGATAAAAATAGTGAGAACGGATTGGTTATAAATAGAAATAATTTACTTAAAACACTCAGTATTACTCAAACTGTGATCGAAAAAAACAAGGTTTCCTTAACGCATTATGATTTGATAGAAAATCAAGAATTTGCTAATTCATTTATAGTAATATAATGCGATTATTTCTTCATAAGCTTACCCATTGGGAATATTGGTCTTCAGAAATTGTATATTTTCCTATCAATTTTTTATGGGCTTTTTATGCTTTAAAAACTAGAACTATTTTCTTTTTTAATACTTCAAATCCAACGATGAGAAACGGAGGTTTTTTTATGGAAAGCAAAAAAGAAATTTATGATTTAATTCCTCAAAAATATTATCCAAGAACAGAATTAATTACTGAAAAAACTTCTTTTGAAGATGTTTTAATTGCTAAAGAAAAAGGAAATATTCAATTTCCATTTATTGCAAAACCAGATATTGGGCTTCGTGGATCGGCTGTTAAAAAAATAAATTCTATTAACGAATTGAAAGAATACAACAACAATGCTGATTTTGACTATTTAATACAAGATTTAATTCCTTTTGAAAACGAAGTTGGCATTTTTTATGTTCGTTTTCCTAATCAAGAGAAAGGGAAAATCACAGGAATTGTTGCCAAAGAGTTTCTAATTGTTACAGGCGATGGAAAATTGACAATCAAAGAATTGATAAAACAAAATCCTAGATATGAATTTCAATTAACTACTTTAGAAAAAGAGTATAAGGACAAATTAAATCAAATATTACTTAAAGATGAAAAATTAAATTTAGTTCCTTTTGGAAACCATTGTCGTGGTTCAAAATTTATAGATGCAAGTTTTTTAATTTCAGATAAATTAAATGAGGTGATAAACGAAATGTGCTTCCAAATAGATGGTTTTTATTTTGGAAGAATAGATTTAATGTACAATTCTATTACTGAATTAGAAGACGGCAAAAACTTTCAAGTAGTAGAAATAAATGGAGCAGCAAGCGAACCAACGCATATTTATGATCCCAAACATTCTATCTTTTTTGCTTGGAAAGAATTAGCCCGACATATTACTTATATGTACAAAATTAGTGTGCAAAATCATAAAAAAGGGTTCCCTTATTTAACAAACAAAGAAGGATTCTTACAATACCGATTGCATTTAAAGCAAAATATGAAAATTTGTAATTTGTGAAATATTTAAAAAACTTTATAGTTGGGTTTTTAGTTAGTTTCGTAGGTTCGATTCCGCTAGGTTATTTAAACTTTATAGGCTTTGAGATATATAATAAATCAAATATCACCGAACTGCTATATTATTTATTTGGAGTTTTAATTATCGAGGGAATTGTAATTTCTTCTACTTTTTATTTTGCTAACAAACTGATTTTAAATGCTAAACTTAAAAGATGGATTTCAATATTTTCGATTATTTTTTTAATTTTTATAGCAATTTATTTTTACCCTTCAGACTCTCAAAACATTGGAAAACAAAATAATTCAGTTGCTTTTTTATTGTATCCGTCATTTATTATTGGAGTAATATTAAGTTCTTTAAACTTTGCGCAAATTCCATTTTGGTTTAGTTGGAATGTTTTTCTGGTTAATGAAAATTACATTTCTTCAGTTAAAAACTTAAAATATGTCTATGTCTTAGGAACATTAATAGGAACATTTTCTGGAATGTTACTATTAGTTTTAGCACTTAAAAAAATCACCAATCAAGGAATTATTTCTGATAATTTTATATCAAATAATATTTGGATTATCTTTTTTGGATTGGCCATTTTTCAATTATTTCAGCTCTTTAAAAAGAAATAATTTTTTATCCCAACCAACCATCTCTGTCTAAACTTCTATATTGAATTGCTTCAGAAATATGGGTCGAATTTACTTTTTCAGTAGCTTCTAAATCGGCAATAGTTCTAGATACTTTCAGAATTCTGTCAAATGCACGAGCCGAAAGATTCAAACGTTCCATTGCGGTTTTTAGTAATTGTAAAGAGGCTTCATCAAGAGCGCAATGCTCTCTAATTTGTTTGGTATTCATTTGTGCATTGTAATGAATGTTGTCAAAAAGTTCGAATCGAGTCGTTTGAATTTCACGAGCAGCAGTTACACGTTTTCTAATTTCGACACTACTTTCTCCATTTCTTTTTTCGGTTAGTTTATCAAAAGGAACAGGAGTCACTTCGATATGAATATCAATTCGATCTAGTAAAGGCCCAGAAATTTTACTCAAATAACGATTCATTTCATGAGGAGAGGAAGTGTTTGGAGAATCTGGATCATTAAAAAATCCACTCGGGCTTGGGTTCATACTGGCTACGAGCATAAACGAGGACGGATAGGTAATAGTAAATTTTGCTCTCGAAATGGTAACTTCTCTATCTTCAAGTGGTTGACGCATGACTTCTAAAACTTCCCGTTTAAATTCAGGCAATTCATCAAGAAATAAAACACCATTATGTGCTAACGAAATTTCTCCAGGTTGCGGATAACTTCCACCGCCTACAAGCGCTACACTCGAAGCAGTGTGATGTGGACTTCTAAAGGGACGTTGATTCATCAATCCAACATCTTTTACCTTTCCTGCAACACTGTGTATTTTAGTGGTTTCCAATGCTTCTTTAAGAGTCATAGGAGGTAAAATACTAGGCAAACGTTTGGCAATCATGGTTTTTCCAGAACCAGGAGGACCAATTAAAATGATATTGTGTCCGCCAGCCGCTGCAATTTCCATGCAACGCTTGATGCTTTCTTGTCCACGAACTTCTGAAAAATCGAATTCAGGAAAATCTAATGTTTTATAAAATTCATCACGAGTATTAATAACTGTAGGTTCTAGCGTTCCTTTCCCTTCAAAAAAATCGATTACTTCCAATACATTTTCTACGCCATATACATCTAATCCTGCAACAATCGCAGCTTCTTTTACATTTTGTTTGGGTAGAAAAAAACCTTTAAAACCTTCTTCTTTTGCTTTTATGGCAATTGGTAGTACTCCTTTTATAGGTTGCAAACTACCATCGAGTGATAATTCACCCATAATAATATATTTGTCAACTTCTTCTGATTTGATTTGTCCTGAAGCAGCTAGAATTCCTATAGCCAATGTCAAATCGTAGGCAGAACCTTCTTTGCGTAAATCGGCAGGAGCCATATTTATGGTAATTTTTTTTACGGGAAGATTGTACCCGTTGTTTTTTAGAGCAGCTGCAATACGATAACTACTCTCTTTGATGGCATTATCAGGCAAACCAACTAGGTGATAACCAACACCTTTATCTATGTTTACTTCGACGGTTATTGTTGTGGCTTCAACTCCGAAAACGGCACTTCCAAATACTTTTACTAACATGGCGTATATTTTTATATTCTCAAAAATAGTCTTTTATGTTATAAAAACAAAAAACCTGCAAGGATTAACTTGCAGGTCAGTATTTTATATCGATCTTTTATTTTTTAAATTTAGAAATCCCATCTTCTAACCAAGTTTTATATTCCGGAATATTTGGAGTATAAGGTACAGGTTCGTTTAACTTTTTTTCATTTAAATTTATCAAAACATAGTATGGTCTTGCATTTGTACCATAATTTAATCGTTGAAACTCACTCCATTTCTGACCAACAGTTGTTATTTTGTTTCCAGTTTCTTTAGATATATATTGCTCATTTACGGGTAGTTCTTTTCTATCATCGCCGTAAAGCGAAATTAATACAATATCATTTTTAAGAATTTTTAAAACCGTTTCGTCAGACCAAACATTGTTTTCCATAACCCTACAATTCTGGCATTGTTTTCCTGTAAAATCTATCAAAATAGGTTTGTTTACTTCTTTTGCATAAGCCAGACCATGTTCATAATCTTCAAAAGAAATTAAATTATGAACACCATAAACCGCATTTTTAGGCAGTTGTTCTGCGTTGTTTGAAACTGTATTATTTCCAAATCCTTGTGGACTTTCACTATAAGTACTTGGTGGTGGGAATGCTGAAATCATTTTTAGCGGCGCACCCCAAAGCCCAGGAATCATATAAATTGTAAAGGATAATGTGATAACTGCCAAAACCAATCGACCAACAGAAATGTGGTTTAAGGGACTATCATGCGGTAAAGTAAATTTCCCAAATAAATATAACGATAACGCTCCGAAAATTGCAATCCAAATCGCAATAAACACTTCTCTTTCTAGTAAATGTAAATCTAAACCAATGTCTGCATTAGAAATAAATTTCATTGCCAATGCCAATTCTATAAATCCAAAAACGACTTTTACAGTATTTAACCAACCACCAGATTTGGGCAGATTACTAAGCAGGCTAGGAGCAAGGGCAAAAAACATAAATGGTAAAGCCAATCCTAATCCAAATCCAAGCATTGCTATCGATAAAATTGTTGCTCCACCATCAGAATTTAATGAAGTTCCCATCACCAAACCAATTGCAGGACCAATACAAGAAAAGGAAACAATGATTAAGGTTAATGCCATGAAAAAGACGCCAATTAATCCGCCTTTATTAGAAGCATTGTCAACTTTATTTGCAAATTTATTAGGAATTGTAATCTCGAAAGCACCAAAAAAGGATATCGCGAATATTGTAAATATTAGAAAAAAGAAAATATTCAAATAAACGTTATTGGATATTTCCGCAAAAATATCTCTATTTATTCCTTCTATCAAATGGAACGGAATCGTAATTAATACACAAATTGCAACAATACAAAATCCGTAGAAAAAGGCATTAAATTTTCCTTTAGATTTACTTGTAGATTGTTTTAAGAAAAAACTAACCGTCATAGGAATCATTGGGAATACACAAGGTGTAATGGTTGCAAATAATCCTCCTAAAATTGATAACAAGAAGATAGACCAAATCCCATTATTTTCACTTTTTTCGTCCTTTTTCTCTTCAATTTTAGAAGTAGTAATTGGAGTATTTTCTTTTGTAATATCATTTTCTACAACTTTTTTCTCAATTGTAGATGAATTGATATTTTCGTTAGCAATTACGGGTTTAGTATCTTGAATAGTCGATTTTGGAATGTCAAACTGAAATGATTTATTCGCATTGATACAAGCTTCTTTACAAACTTGGTAATCTAAAACGACCTTTATAGGTTTTAATGTTGGATTTGTAACTTTTATTTTCTGAGTTAGTGTAACATTTTTTTCAAAATACGTTTCATTTACTTCAAAAATATCATTGAAAGCCGTTTTTGTTTTGCTTTCTTGAGTTTTTCCGACCAATTCGTAATTACCTTTCTCAAATTTTATTTCAGTTGGAAGTGGTCCGCCATCTTGTGTAAACTGCGAATACATATGCCAACCAGCATCTATTTTACCTTCAAAAATTAAATTAAACTCAGTATCAGATACTTTTTCAACTCTTGTTTGCCATTTTACTGGTTCTATAATTTGAGCTTGTGTACTTAAAAAAGTAAAAAATAGGAGTAAGGCAGTTAGTTTTCTCATTATCGTAATTCTATTTTTATAATATTATTTGTTGCAATATTTGCTATAAATTGTTGGTCTGCACGCTTTCCAATTATCCAAACAATTTGATTTTTGGAACACAAAAGCCAAGTATTTTCTTTCTCTATCAATGACATTTTTTCATCTTTAAAGTATTTACTCAACTTCTTTTTGCCGTTCATTCCTGACGGATAAAAAGAATCTCCTTCATTCCATTTTCTAACGGTTAATGGAAATTGTAGTTTATCTTCATCAACAAATATAATTGTATTTTTAGGAGTAGAAATGTCATTTACTTTACAAATAGAAAGATTTAAGGGAATTTTAACTTCTTTTTGGTCTTTTTCAATAAAATAAGCTTCATTTTCTAATTCCTCTATTTCTTTTAAAATTAAAAAATCTCGGTCTTTTAGTAATCGATAATTTTTTGAGAAAATTTGTTTACCTGACTGAGATTCAACTAAATTATAAATGTCGTCCCAAGCAGTAAAATGATATTCCCGTAACCACTGGTACAAATAGGATTTGTAATTGGGTAATTGTTTCAATTTTTTTAAGTCGAAAGAAATAACTTCATTATCCTCTTTTGCTACTTGTTGGTAAATCATAATCGTAGCATCTTCGACCATAATTTGTACTTCCTGTAAGTAATTTTGCGTTTTCTGGAAGGAATCTAGAAAATTAGGATTCAATTCTTTTAATATGGGAACCAAATCATGACGAATTTTATTTCGCAAATATTTATCGTAAGCATTGCTCGAATCTTCTCGCCATTGAATGCTGTTTTCTTTAGCATATTCCTCTATTTCTGAACGAGAAAAAGGTAATAAAGGTCTAATTATTTGTTCGTTTTGTTCGGGAATTCCGGTCAATCCATCTAAACCTGTTCCTCGAGTTAAGTTAATAAGGAAAGTTTCTAAATTATCATCAGCATG
>NZ_JAYSSZ010000076.1:0-14652 GCF_043720215.1 Flavobacterium sp.
ATTTTTTACTGCTTTTATTCCGTAGTTCAATTGTGCTACGTAACCAGAAATTTCTTGACCTAATGTTAGTGGTGTCGCATCCATAAGGTGTGTACGACCTATTTTTACGACATTATTATAGGCTATTGCTTTTGCTTGTAATGTATCGCGTAATTTTTCTACTCCTGGAATGGTAATTTCCACAACCGATTTATAAGCTGCAATGTGCATTCCTGTTGGATAGGTATCGTTAGATGATTGTGATTTGTTTACATCATCATTGGCTTTGATAAATTGTTCGCCTTCGCCAATTTTGTGTCCTGCAAGAACTTGTGCTCTGTTTGCCACAACTTCATTCACATTCATATTACTTTGTGTTCCCGAACCTGTTTGCCAGATTACAAGTGGAAACTCATCGTCTAATTTTCCTGCTAATATTTCGTCGCAAACGGCTGCAATAGCATCACGTTTGTCTGTTGGTAAAGCTCCTAAATCGCAGTTAGCAAAAGCGGCTGCTTTTTTTAAGTAAGCAAAACCTTGTATAATTTCTTTTGGCATCGATGCCGATGGACCAATCTTGAAGTTGTTTCTTGAACGTTCTGTTTGAGCTCCCCAGTATTTGTTTGCTGGAACTTGTACTTCGCCCATGGTGTCTTTTTCTATTCTGTATTCCATTTTTTTGTTTATTTGATAATTCGGTTATGTGTTTATTTGGTTTTTAGCCCCGATAAGAGCGGCATCCTTTTTCTTTTTTCTTTAAAAAGGAAAAGATATAGCGATTAGCGGGAATAGCTCCTAAATAAGCTTTACAAAAATAATGATTCTAACTTGCTTAAAAAAATGTATTAAAATAAATTTCTAATTATTATTGGTAAAAAGAATAATTACATTTACATTTGTTGAGTATTATAAAATTTTGAATTATCATGGTTGAATTTCCACAATATTTAGGTTTCATACTTTTCTTAACCGTATTAACTATAGGTTTTTGGTTATTATTTTTCCTTGTAGGATTTGTTCAATATTGGATTGGCGGTGCTTTATGGGAAATGTATAAAGAGAAAAGAGCAAAGAAACAGGAAGAGTCTAAGTAATTAGGTTCTTAACAAAATAAAAAAAGGTACACATTGTGTACCTTTTTTGCTATCCCATATTCTCGCCTTCGCCGTTTTCATTTTGTCTTGGTCTTGTATCTTTGTCGGTTTTTATTTTGTTAAAACGATAGGTAAACGATAGTGTAAACTGTCTTTGTCTCCATTGCATTTCGCTATTCGAGTTTACTGTTGGTAGTTGTAAATCTTGTTTTCTTTTTCTCGAATTGAAAACATCACTTACGTTGAATGAGATAGTTCCCATATCTTTTAGAACATCTTTACTAAAGGCAACATTTGCAGCTGCAATTGCTTTTATTGTCCCTTGGCGGTATTTTTGAGGTGCATTATAGGTTGCATTTGTTTGCCA
This sequence comes from Flavobacterium sp., assembly GCF_043720215.1. Taxonomy (GTDB): domain Bacteria; phylum Bacteroidota; class Bacteroidia; order Flavobacteriales; family Flavobacteriaceae; genus Flavobacterium. Next base: position 1,441 of record NZ_JAYSSZ010000076.1, read on the forward strand.
TTCGATTTTATACGGTAAAGTTATTTTTGATGTTATTCTGGTAAACCAGGTGTTGGCATTATAATCGAAATTTTGTACTACTAAATTATTATTACTGTTTGTGTAGGAATAATCACCATCGGTTTTATTATTAAAGAAGTTAAAATTTCCGTTTATTTTCCACCATTTTTTGAAAGTGTAGTTTAAAGTAAATTCGAAGCCTAATTTGTCATCATTAGACAAATTAAAAGGAGTATTGATAATTACAGGAACGCCATTTACAAAATCGCCACGTTCTTTTCGTACAATTTGAAACGAATTTGTTGTATGATTAAAATAAACTGATGTGCTTAATGTTACTTTATCCCCTTTTCGTAAATAGCCTAAATCGTAAGCGTCGCTCATCGCTGGATTTATGTCTGGATTTCCCTGAAACAAGTTGATGTTGCTCGTATAAGAAGCAAACGGATTGATAAAACGATCTCTTGGTCTGGTAATTCGTTTGCTATAATTTAACGAGACATTACTGTTGTCAGACAATTCGTAAGTTAAGAAAGCGCTTGGAAAGAAATTATTATATTTTTTTGTTTTAAAAATATCAGAAGTCAATTGATTTACTTCGATATGAGAATTTTCATAACGAACTCCAAATAGATAAGAGAATTTACTAATTTTTGAACCAAATTGAGCATACAAAGCGTTTACATTTTCTTTATATGCCAATGTGTTTGTATACTGCGCTACATTTGTAAACGGACTTGTGAGCGTTACCCTTTCTTGTACCCGATAATCAGCAAACAAATCGACATAATTGCCTCTAAAACCTGCTTCTATTTGCGAATCTTTGTTTATTGGTAAAACATAATCTGCTTGAATCAAATTTCTTGTTTGTTTGTTGTTTTTTCTAGTATTTTCAGAAGAAATGAAAGCATTAGTTTCTAGAATTATACCTTCAATACCTGAAAAATCATTATCTTTTTCTTGCGAAAAGGCACCGTCAATGCTTAATTTATGTCCGTCTTTTTTGAATTTGGTAATAAAGTTTGTGGTGTACTCTACATTTTCACTATTAGAAATTAAGTCGTTAAATCTTTGTCCAGTATTGATGAATGATTTGCTCGCGTCATAATTATAATACAATACATTTTCTTTGTTTCCGCCTTTGTTTTCACGGTAACTTAAAGCGTTTGTCCAAGAAGTGCTTTTACTTAATAACAATTCGATACCAAAATTGACATTAGCACCTTTTCCGAATTTTTGGCTATCACGTCTTTCTTCAAGATATGATTTTAGACTTCCGTCAGGATTCAAATTTTCTTGATCTATTTTTGTATTCCCAGGGTTTTTACGTTTGTTATAACCGATTGTTGTAAACAAATTAAACTGTTCACTTTTTAGGTTAATATTTGCCGAAGCACTTGAGTTCTCAGGTTCTCCAGCCGATACGATAAATGTTCCGTTAAGTCCTTGATTCTTTCCTTTTTTTAAGATGATGTTTATAATTCCACCTCCACCTTCAGCATCATAACGAGCAGAAGGATTAGTTACTACTTCAACTTTATCGATTGCATCAGCAGGAATAAGACGCAAGGCATCGCTAACATTTATTGAGCTCGATGGTTTTCCGTCTATTAAAATTCTTACATTTTCGTTGCCACGAAGACTTACAGTTCCTTCGGCACTTACTGCAACTGATGGTACATTATCTAAAACATCACTTACTGTTCCTCCTTTTACTAATATGTCTTTACCAACATTATATACTTTTTTGTCGAGTTTAATATCGATAGTGGTTTTTTCGATACGAATTTCTACAGCATCTAGTTTTTGAGCTTCGTCTTCTAGTGAAATAGTTCCTAAATTAGTATTCGAATCGAATGTTTTTCCTTTGGTATCAATACTTTTAAAAGAAATAAACTCATATTTTATATCATATGTTCCCGGATTTATTTCGATAGAAAATTCTCCCTTTGTATCTGAAACTCCGCCAGAAACTGGTTGCGTAGTATTTGGTTTTCTAAATGTGATAGTTGCATATTCTAATGGTAATGAAGTCGATTTTTCGATGATTTTACCGGTAATAATTATTTTTTTACCATCTTGTCTTTGTTGCGCAAATAGTGATGTAACACCTAATAAAATGAATAAAGCAAACGCTTTTTGTATAGAAACCATAGTTGATATTTTTCTTCAGCAAAAATAATACTCAAAGTACCGAGTTTTGCTAAAGTATTGTTAAATGAACAGAAACTTAAAGTATTTCGTTAATTCTCTCGGTAGGTCTTGCAATTACTGCTTTATCTCCGTTTACGATAATAGGTCTTTCTATTAGTTTCGGATTATCTATCATGGCTTGAATGATTTGATCATCGGACATTTTTTTGTTTTTATAATCAGATATCCAAATAGGTTCTTTTTTTCGAACTAATTCTATAGGAGTGATATTTAATTTTCTAAGTAATTCTTTTATCTCTTCTTTTGTTGGAATATTTTCAAGATAGTTTATAACCTGAAAAGGTTCTTTCGTGTTTTCTAAGAAACAAACTCCTTCTCTAGATTTAGAACAACGTGAATTATGGTAAATAGTAATCATTTTTTAGATATATTTGGAATATTAAATTTTTGTTAAAAAATAAGCGTAACAAAATTAAGTAGAATTATACTTACTTCTATAACTAAAAAACGATTAATATGTATATTGAACAAATTAAGAATTCAAGATTTACTCCGATTTTATACTTAATTGTGCTTTTTGGATTTTTTGCTTTAATGAGTTTAAACTTTTTTATGTCATCAGGAGTTGATACAAATCAAATAATAGATGAATTAATTACTAAAGTAGGTACAAATGTTGCTTTTGTGTTTATGGTTGGGCCACTTTCTGCCATGTGTTTAGGATTGTTGTTTTGGGTAAAATTTATTCACAATCAAAGTATTACAAGTCTTACAACTTCACGAAAAAAAATAGATTGGTATAGAGTGTTTTATGCTTTTGGTTTATGGTCGTTAGTAACAATAGCTTTAACAGTTATAAGTTATTATGCTTCACCTGAAGATTTTGTTTTAAATTTTAAACTAACTCTATTTTTAATATTTCTTCTACTAGCCATTATTTTAATTCCTTTGCAAACCAGTTTTGAAGAATATTTTTTTAGAGGATATATGATGCAGTTTCTTGGTGTTATTTCAAATAGCAGATTGCTACCTTTTTTATTCACATCAATTACTTTTGGATTAATGCATTTTGCGAATCCGGAAGTCGAAAAAATGGGTTACATAATCATGATTTATTATATTGGAACAGGATTGTTTTTAGGAATTTTGACTCTAATGGACGAAGGACTCGAATTATCTCTAGGTTTTCATGCGGCAAATAATTTAGTTGGAGCATTATTAGTTACTTCCGAATGGTCAGCTTTTCAAACCAATTCAGTTCTAAAAGATGTTTCAGAACCAGTTGCTGGATTCGATATTGTTTTGCCCGTATTAGTTATATATCCAATACTTTTATTTATTTTTAGTAAGAAATATGGTTGGACAAATTGGAAAGAAAAATTAACAGGTAAATTAATAGATATTCCACAAGAAACAAAGGTAGAGAATGACTAAATTAACTTACAAAAATGTGCACAATAAGTTTAAATTAAATGGTTTTCATTTTAATAAAGAGGACTTGTGCCGTGTAGCTTATAGTTATATAAAGGAAGGTAACGATTACGAAAAACCAATTGGAAGCTTTTTTTTAGATTGGTTTGATGATAAATCATATATGAATATTACCACTTCAGGAACTACTGGAGAACCAAAAATCATTCAAGTTCAAAAACAAGCCATGGTCAATTCGGCACTAGCAACAGGAGATTTTTTTGAATTGAAATCTGGCGATAGAGCTTTGAATTGTTTGCCTGTAAAGTATATTGCTGGAAAAATGATGTTTGTTCGTGCTTTTATTCTGGGTTTAGATATGGATTTTGTTGCACCAAGTTCAAATCCGATGAAACGAAACCACAATATATACGATTTTGTAGCAATGGTTCCGCTTCAAGTTGAAAATTCATTATTGCAATTGCATCAAATAAAAAAACTGATTGTTGGCGGTGTAAAAATGAGTGTGGATTTAGAAAAAAAAATAATTAAATCTAAATGCAATGCTTTTGAAACCTATAGCACAACAGAAACTGTTACTCATATTGCAGCAAAACGAGTAGGAGAGAACTCGTTTACTGCTTTACCTACTATTTCTATTTCGCAAGATGATAGATTGTGTTTAGTTATTTCGGCTCCAGATTTATATGCCGAAAATATTGTAACTAATGATATTGTCGAATTGCTTTCTGACAATAAATTTATATGGTTGGGGCGTCAAGATAATGTTATAAATAGTGGAGGAATTAAACTGATTCCTGAACAAATAGAGGCAAAAATTTCAGATAAAATCACAAATAGATTTTTTGTTGCTGGTATTTCTGATGAAAAATTAGGAGAGAAATTAATCCTTTTTATTGAAGGAAATCCATTTGAATTAGAATCTTCCCTATTTGATGATTTAGATAAATACGAAAAACCAAAAGAAATAAAATTTATTCCACATTTCGAAGAAACCGAAACTGGAAAAATTAAGAGAAATGAAGTTGTAGCTTCATTTTTATAAATCAATCAAAACCTAACTTATGAAATCCTACACAATACAAGAAATAAATGAAATTTTGAAAGGCGAAATTTCGGGAAATATAACGCATAAAATTACGGCTCCAGAACAACTCGAATTAGCAACTACAACTGAAATTTCATTCATTGGAAACAAAAAATATGAAAAATTTTGGGAAGCATCAAACGCTTGTGCAGCGATTGTAAATGAAGATATCTCTATACAACCTGGAGAGAATAGGGTTTTTATAAAAGTTAAAAATGCTGATTTGGCCATGTCGCAAGTATTAGAACTTTTTGCGCCACCAACACCTGTATTTACTACAAATATTCATGTAACTGCGGTTATAGATGCTACTGCAAAAATAGGAAACGGAACGAGAATAGGTGCAGGATGTTATGTTGGTCCCAACGTAAAAATAGGAGAAAACACTACTATTTACCCAAATGTTACTATTCTTGACGAATGCACGATAGGAAATAATACTATAATTTGGTCAGGAACAGTAATTAGAGAGCGATGTCATATAGGAAACGACTGTATTTTTCATCCTAACTCAACGATAGGAGCCGATGGTTTTGGTTTTCGTCCTGATCCAGAAAGAGGATTGGTTAAAATTCCACAAATTGGTAATGTAGTAATAGGAAATGGTGTCGAAATTGGGGCTAACTCATGTGTAGACAGAGGAAAATTTAGCTCAACAGTTTTGGGCGACGGTTGCAAAATTGATAATTTAGTTCAAATAGGGCATAATAGTAAATTAGGAAAATTCTGCATTATGGCAGGAAATTCTGGTTTAGCAGGTTCAGTTACATTAGGAAATGGCGTAATTATTGGCGGAAGCGCTTCTATAAAAGATCATACGATAATAGGTGATGGAGCTATTGTAGGTGCAGGTTCGGGTGTTACTGGCGATATTCCTGCAGGCAAAGTAATGTTAGGTTATCCCGCTGTAGAAGCTAGAGATGCTCTAAAACAATGGGCAATTTTAAAAAGATTGGTAAGAGATTCTTCTAAATAGATTTTTCTATGAAGGATAATTTTCATTTAATAATGATTTTTATCCTTCATATAATTATTATTTTGCCTGAACATATTCTAATTCTTCAATATTTACTTTTGAAGTAAAAACTCCATAGTTTACAACTGCTTTATTTTTTTCAATTTTATCAATTGTACCAATCGATTTTCCATCTTTCATTCGAACTCGATCTCCAGTTTTTAGAATAATTGATGGTTTTTCTGGTTCGAGAGCCGCTTTTATTTTCTTTTCTTTTTTCTCTTTTCTGATTTCTTCAACCTGCACAGTTACTTCTTCGATAATTACTTTTTTCTTTTCGGCAATTGCCTTTACCTCAATTTTAGTGGCTTTTACTCGTTTTGAATTTTCAATTTCAACAACTTTTAAAAATTCACCAAGTAATTCTTTTTTGTTTTTATTGTTAAAATATTTTTCTGAAATGGCTTCAATTTTCTGACCTAAATAAATGGTTTTCTGATTGCTGTCATACAATTCCTGATAGTTTTCTAATTTCTGTTTGACTTTTGCATTGATAGTTTCCATTTTTTTGCTTTCTTCACGTGCTTTTGTTTCTTCTTCTTTCAAATTCACTGAAGTTTTTTCCATTCTAGAACGTTCTTTTTGCAAATTTGCAATGGTTTTATCAAAACGAACTTTACCTGTTTCTATTTTCTTTTTGGCACGATTAATTAATCCAAACGGAATACCATTTTTTTGAGCTACTTCAAAAGTAAAAGAACTTCCTGCTTGTCCTAAAGCCAATTTGTACATTGGCTCTAAAGATTTTTCATCAAAAAGCATATTCGCATTGGTAGCAAATGGTAGTTCATCTGCTAGGATTTTAAGATTGGTATAATGTGTGGTAATAATTCCAAAAGCTTCACGATGGTAAAATTCTTCTAAGAAAATTTCAGCTAAAGCACCACCTAAATCAGGATCGGAACCAGTACCAAATTCATCGATAAGAAATAATGTTTTTGCATTACATTTTTTTAGAAAATAGTTCATGTTTTTTAATCGATAACTGTATGTACTAAGATGATTTTCAATTGATTGGTTGTCACCAATATCTGTCAAAATTCTATCAAATAAACAAGTTTCGCTTCGTTCATGAACAGGAATTAACATTCCAGATTGCAACATTAGTTGTAGTAAACCAACCGTTTTTAAAGAAATAGTTTTTCCTCCAGCATTTGGACCAGAAATTACAATAATTCTATTTTTAGAATCAAATTCGATGGTTTGTGGATGCGTAATTTCATTTTTAACTTTATTTGTTAAGTACAAAATTGGGTGGAAGGCATCGCGAAAATATATTCTTCTTTCTTTGGTTATTTTTGGTAAAATTCCGTTTATTCTGTTGGCATATTTTGCTTTGGCAGCAATCACATCAATATCACTCAAGAAATCTTGATACTGAATTAATAAAGGTAAATATGGACGAATTATATTAGTCAGTTGTTTTAAAATTCGAGTAATTTCTTCTTTTTCTTCATATTCTAAATTACTTAATTCTCGAGAATATCTTAACGTTGCTTCGGGTTCTATAAATGCCAAACTTCCTGTTTTCGAACTCCCTAAAATCGTACCTTTTACCTTGCGACGATACATGGCTAAAACGGCTAAAACCCTACGATTATTGACAAAACTTTCTTTAATATCATCTAAGTAACCCAAACCATTATATTGAGTTAAAGCCATACCGAAACTTTGATTTACTTTTCCACGAACAACATTCATATCACGACGGATATTTAGTAAATCTGGAGAAGCATTGTCTTTTATTTCACCATATTTATCTACAACATCATCTATACAGCTAATGATGGTTTTTGTAAGTTCAATTTGGCTTGATTTTTTATATAAATTAGGATAATAATCTTCAAATTTTCTGAAATATTGAAGTAAAATATTCGTGTTTTCAGATAACGTAGCAATTTTACGAAAACTTCCTACTTCTAGAAAACTATCTTCGATGCCTAGAAATTTTATTTCATAAGTAATAGCATCAAAACCATGATTAGGAATCGCATTGTTATTTTGAAAAGAAGCAATATATTCTGAAGTTTGATGCAAAGCTGTCATCAAAGATTCTTCGTCTTTGAAAGGCGTTATTGTTAAAGCTTTTTCCTTGCCAATATCAGTATTACAAATGCTAGAAACTGTTTCTAAAATGGTAGAAAATTGTAAATCTTGAAGTGTTTTTTCGGTAATTGAAATCATTTTTTTAAAGCTGCAAAGGTTCTAAGTTGCAAAGTCCCAAAGTTACAAAGTTTAAGAGTAGTAATGAATCAAAGTGATTATATTTGTTAAAAATTAACGAATGTTTACATTATCTGATTTTAATTCTTGGAACCCTTTTTTTGATATAGAAAAAGAGAAACCTTATTTTATAGATTTAATGAATGCTATTGACGAAGAATATGAAAATCATACTTGTTTTCCGCCAAAGGAATTCATTTTTAATGCTTTTAATTCTTGTGATTTTTCGAATTTGAAAGTTGTTATTATTGGTCAAGATCCTTATCATGGAGATGGAGAAGCGAATGGTTTGTGTTTTTCTGTAAATGATGGTGTGAAAATTCCACCCTCGTTAAAGAATATTTTTACCGAAATAAATACCGAATATGACCGAATTTTTTCGCCAACTTCTGGTAATTTAGAATTTTGGGCAAAGCAAGGAATTTTACTTTTAAATGCTTCTTTGACTGTTCGAAAAGATTTGGCTAACAGCCACAAACACTTAAAATGGAATATTTTTACTGATTCTGTTATTGATTATATTTCTACTCATTCTGAAAATGTAGTCTTCTTACTTTGGGGAAGTTTTGCACATAAAAAAGGAAGCAAAATAAATAGAGAAAAACATTTGGTTCTTGAAACGGGACATCCATCGCCACTAAGTGCTAATCGTGGTTTTTGGTTTGGGAATAATCATTTTAAGTTAACCAATGAATATTTGAAATTGAAAGGATTAGTCGAGATTGAATGGTAATTTATAGAAGTTTAATAGAAGTTGCTACTATGAATTGTAGCCCCGATCGAAGTGGAAATCCTCTATACCTGACAGGTTTTTGAAACCTGTCAGGTATAGAGATTGTAACAAAGAGCGGGAATAATGCTGAAAAATAGAAAATAGTTGTGCTTCTAATTATTCAAAGTTAACTCTCCCAGAATTTCTTCGCTCATAAATTTTCCTCCAGGAAAATTAGCGGTATAATCTAAATTTAGCCATACTTGGCCTCGTTCATCGATATGATAATTAATTTGTCTGCCTTTACTTTCTTCAACAAAAAGCACCTTTTTTATTAAGAACATTACGTTTTGTAAATCACGCTTATTACCTATTAGCATTTCAGGATAAATGTGCTCGTTGGTCTGAATCAACCTCGGAATTCCGCCTACAGATTTTATACCTGCAGCCATAAGAATTGAGTGGTCATCGCAATCGCCAGAGAAATGCTGCAAGGATTCGGATGCATAAGCAATGTAATTATTGCCTTGTGGATCATTGACATAATTCCATCGTTTTTTTATTTCTTTAAACACGGCAAAACACTGAATTGTAGTTCGGTAATAGCTATAACCTTTAATTTTTTTTATATCATTAAAGTGTTTCGTTGTGGCTGATAAAGCAAAGTTTCTAACCTTAGGATTTTGATAATCTATTGCTCTAATAACCTTAGTTTTATTAGGAAAAGGCAATAATTTACTCACAATAATATCTTGGGGATACGGATTATCTCCCATAGTGTACATCATGGAGCGGTAATCGTCATAAACTCTGTAAAAACTGTAACTTCCGAAAACGGTTCCGTAAAATAAAAATACGAAATAGAAGAAAATACAAATAATTATAATAGTTTTTAACAACCTTAAAATGAGTTGAAAAGCGACTAAAATAGCAATAAACAATACTATTCTATCAATAGGGAGTTGCCAGTTTGGGTTTACAATATTTTGATGAACAATTATAAATACTGGAATGGTGAGCAAAATATTTAATAAAAAAATGACAATGTTATCCCAAGGCTTTGGCAAGGAAAGCTTCTGTTTGCATTTTGTAATAAATTCTTTTGTAATTCTTTGCATTGTTCTAAAAAAACGATAAAAATAAGTGATTATTTTACTATCGTTTCAAAAGTAACCTTTTTATCAATAATAGATAGTTCAAATAGCTGATTTTGAACTTTGTTTAACACTTTTTCAGATATTTGTTTTTGTGACCATTCGGTTAATGATAACCATTCTTGAATATCTTCAATCTTTAAGTTGTATCTTGAGGCTAAAGTTTTGTCTATATTTGGAATCTCTTTAAACTCTGATGTGGTTTTATTTATGATTGCGAGAATTTTATCAATAATTTTTGGATGTTTTTCAATTATTTCTTCACGAACAGCAATCACAAAGCATGGCCATGGTGTGGGACAATCTGCTATTTTTCTAAAAATTCCAGCATCAACTAATGGTTTTGTCATGAATCGTTCCCACATAAAATAATCGGCACTACCATTGGTTAATGATTCGACAGCACCATCGATAGTATTTACGATTTCAAATGTAAGATTGCTAGTTTCCCAACCTTGATTATTGGCATTCACATAAGCCATAAGTTGAGAGCCAGAACCCAATCGTGATATGGCTGGTTTTGTATTTTCTAAATCCGAAAGTTTTTCGTATTTTGAGTTGGCTGCAACGTGAATTCCCCAAATAAGTGGACTTTGCACATAAACTTGAACAATTTTACTTGGATTTCCAGCTATGATATCTTTTACAATTCCTTCGGTGAGAATTACGGCGATGTCAGTTTCTTTATCACGAAGCATCTGGCACATTTTTCCTGTTCCTTCAGGAATGTCTGTCCATTGTAAATCGATATTTTCTGCTTCAAATTCGCCATTTTCAAGGCATAATTGCCATGGCAAATTGAAATGTTCTGGAACGCCTACTATTTTTATTGTTGTCATTTTTTAAGTAAAAAATTAAACATTTATATCTTTAAAATTATGTAATCTCGCATAACGAATCATGTTTGTAAATGCTTCGGTGTCCAGTTTAGGAATTTCGAGAATCGAGTTTAATAATGTGGTATCATACTCGTTTGCATCGGTAGTAAAATATGGTTTTAAATGTTTACCAATGCTTTCGTAATATAACTTTTCGATAGTAGTTTTGTAATTAAAATCGAGTGTGTTTTGTATTAAACTAAAGTTAGTATAACTCACTTCTTGCATGATCAGTTGTAATCCTTTTACTATATTAAAGCTTTTGTTGTGTACAATATTAAGCTGCTGAATGTCTTCTCTTTGAAAAGAATTTACAACTACTTTTGCCACATAATCGACAGGAATAATGTTTAATCCTGTTTCTTCATTTATTTGAAATCGTACATTTTCTTGTTCATTTTTTCGTTGTGCCGTAAAGTGGAAAAATTTTGCCAAAAGGTAAAAAACCATGTATTTCGGAATGAAATAATTATTTTCTTTTCCTAACATTTTTCCTCCAATAACACTTGGACGAAGAATTTGGTATGGTAATCCTAAATCTTTACATTGCTGTTTTACAAAGCTTTCTGAATGAAATTTAGCATTTTCGTACGCATTTCTGTGTTCTGGAATAAAATCTAAATTATGAAAATCGTTACCTATTAGTCCAGTTCTAATTCCTGAAGAGAATGCAGTACTGATATAAATAAATTTTTTGATGAATGGGGAAAATGTATTGAAAATGTCTTTTGTAATTTGGGCATTTTCATTAAATATTTTCTCTTTTTGATCTTCATCAGTTGATAGATTAACGTAACCTGCAGAATGAATGAAGTAAGCTCCTCGAATTTTTTCGGCATTATTATCTTGAATTTCAGACAAATCAGTATCTATAATTTCTAAATAAGAATGTAATTTTTCTAATCCTTTTTCGACAAGAATTTGAGGTGTATAGCTACTAGATAAAAGTTCGTTTATTCTGTCTTTTGCTGAGTTTTTTCCTTTATTTCTTGTGATAAGAAATAGTTTTCCGTCGATAGAATTAGTTATAAAATATTCTAAAACTTCATACATAATATGAGATCCTAAAACGCCTGTTGCACCTGTAAGAATTATTTTCATTGTGGTTTTGTTCTGAAAGACAAATGTAGGTTAAATAGCGGGATTTTTCATTTGCCACCATTTCCAAAGAGCTCCGTGTTCATCTAAATAATCTTCAATAAAATTCATACCTACTTTTTGCAAAATATGATTTGATGCACCATTTTGAGTATGAGTGTAGGCATTCATTTTATCAATATTTATAGTGTTAAAACCATAGTCTAACCAAGCGACCGATGCTTCTGTGGCATATCCTTTGTTCCAGAATTTCTCGTTTAGACGATAGCCGTAATCGTAAAAATTGGTATTTCCGTTTTCGATATGACCAGTTACATATTTTATTCCTGTCCAACCAATTAGCTCTCCAGTTTCTTTTATAATTGTTGAAAAACGCCCAATATTATTATCTACATATTGTTGACGAACCATATTAATATAGTCGTGTACTTCTTCGATTTCTGTTACTGGTTTTTGCCATAAATAATTATGAACTTCTGGATTTTTGTCCATATCAAAAAGTGCTTCGGCATCTGATAATTCAAATGGGCGAAGAATAAGTCGGTCGGTTTCTAGTATTAAATTCATATTTTAATTTTTGGAACGCTGATAAAACAGATTCGCAAAAGCGAAAACGCTGATTTTTCAGATTTTTAAAATCGGTTTTATCTGCGTTTTACGAAGTAAATCAGTTTAATCCGCGTTCTAATTTTTATCTGACTAATTTATCTAAAGTATATGCAATTAATTCATTGACGGTTTTTTCTGGATTTGAACTAAATTCACCTACCGCTCTATTGGCAATGATAGCGTTTAGAGACAAACAATTATGGCCTAATAATTTTCCTAAACCATAGATTGCAGAAGTTTCCATTTCAAGATTTGTCATGCGAGTTCCGTTATAATTAAAAGCATCCATTTTTTTATTCAATTCAGGATCTTGAATATTTAAACGAACTACACGACCTTGAGGCCCGTAAAAACCTCCCGCTGTTCCTGTAAATCCCTTGTGAAATTTTTCTGAATATATTTTATTTTCTAACGCTTCGGCACAAGCCACAACCGTAGGACGACCTTTGCGTAAATCCCAATTGGTTTGAGCAATAAAAGCATCTTCTAATTCGGCAATAGAATGTTCTTCGATTAAATAGGAGCGAAGCATATTGTCTAAACCAACAGCATATTTGCTCATAACCCAACTATCTACAGGAATGTCGGCTTGCAAAGAGCCAGAAGTTCCAATGCGGACAATATTTAAAGCGGTATGATTTGGTTTTATTTCTCTGGTTTTTAAATCGACATTTACTAAAGCGTCTAATTCATTAAAAACAATATCGATATTATCCGGACCAATTCCTGTTGATTGTACAGTAATTCTTTTGCCTTTGTACATTCCAGTTTCGGTTTTGAATTCTCTTTTTTGAGTCGAAAATTCGATACTATCGAAATGTTGTGTAATTTTTGACACACGTTCTTGGTCA
>NZ_JAYSSZ010000077.1:0-14576 GCF_043720215.1 Flavobacterium sp.
ATTACTTATAAGTAGAAATAACAGTAATTTTTTTATCATTTTAGGTAAAATTTGGGATTGCAATATATTAAAATATAAATAACAATCAACGTTAAAACAAAAACGTTATTAACACGCAACCATTCTAATTATTAACAATCTACTATATAAATCATTGTAAAACATAAAGTTAAATATTTTAATTGATTTTTATTTAAAATTAACATTAAAATTAGGTTTAATAATCTTCTCAAAAAATATATTTATGCTACATTGCATTCAAAATTTATATAATTGTTCGAAAAATTGAAAATTTCTACTAAAATTCTACTTTTCTTTTCTTTCCTATTCATAATATCTAAAAATTATGGACAACAGCAAACCAATATAATTGTTTCATTAGATGACGTTTCTCATGTTTTGAATGTTAGACAAACCATTCAGGTTACTAATAACTCAAATAAATCGTTATCAAAATTAGTTTTAAACGATTGGAATCATGCCTACTCGAGTAAATATTCACGATTAGGAAAACGATTTTCGGACGAATTTACTAGAGGTTTTCTCTTGGCTCCTGAAAACGAAAGAGGAAATACTGCTATCACAAAAATGTTCATTAACGATTCAATTGCAACTTGGAAACGTGTTGATAATCAAATTGATATTATCGAAATTCAATTAAAATCGAATTTAGAACCATCAAAATCAATAAGTATTGAAGTTGAATATTTATTAAAAATTCCAGATTCAAAATTCACTCGCTTTGGTTACAATAATGGAAAATACTATTTAAAAAACTGTTTTTTATCGTTAGCCAGATTTAATAATAATGGTGAGTTTGTTTATTATAGCAATGAAAACCTAGAAGATATTGCCAATGCAACGTATCAAAATATAAATTTCGATTTTATAATTCCTAAAGATTTTCAAATCACAACGGATTGTCACTTGATAAATCAAACCGAAAGTGAAACCACAAAAAGTGTTACTTTCAGTGCAACAAACAGAACTGAAATTCAACTGTCTATCGAAAAAAAATACAGTTACGAAAGTTTCAAAAATGAGCTACTGGAAGTTGAAACAAATTTATCTGATTCTAGACTAAACGGAATTCAAAAAGCAATTATAATTGATAAAATTGTAAATTATGTCTCAGATAATTTAGGAAAACTTCCTGAAAAAAAAATAATGGTTTCTCAAGTAGATTATGAACGGAATCCTTTCTATGGTTTAAACCAATTACCCGCTTTTATAAGCCCTTTTCCAAATGAGTTTTTGTATGAAATAAAATTTCTAAAAGCCTATTTGTACAATTATTTAAAATCAACATTAAAAATAGATCAAAGAAAAAATAGTTACTTATTTGATGCGATTCAAGTTTATGTTATGATGAAATATATTGATGAAAATTATCCTGAATTAAGAATGTTGGGAAATCTTTCTAAATATAAAATACTAAAAGGCTATAATGTAGTAAATGCTAATTTTAATGAGCAATACAAGTATTTGTACTTACTTATGGCTCGAGATAATCTAGATCAATCCATTGGAGAATCGAAAGAATCTTTTATAAAATTTAATGAGCAAATTGCTGGAAAATATAAATCTGGATTAAGTTTTAAGTATTTAAACTCATTACTAAAAGATAGTATTGTCGAAAACAGTTTCAGGGAATTTATTGTGCTGAACCAAGAAAAACAAACCAATTCATCAGATTTCGAGGCTATTTTAAAGAAAAACTCTAATCAAAATTTAGATTGGTTTTTTTCTAATTTAATAAATTCAAGAAAGATTATCGATTATAAATTTGGTAAAATAAACAAATCCAAAGACAGTATTTCGATAACTATAAAAAACAATTCCAATGCAACAGTTCCTGTTACTATAACAGGTCTAAAAAATAAAGAAATCGTTTTTAGTGAGTGGTTATATAATATAAAAACCGATACTACATTTGCCATAAGTAGAAATATTGCAGACAAATTAGTACTAAATTACGACAACGAGATTCCAGAATACAATTCTCGAAATAATTACAAATCACTAAAAGGCTTTTTCTCATTAAACAGACCATTAAAATTTAATTTCTTCGAGGATTTAGAAAATCCTAAGTATACACAAATATTTTATGTTCCAGAAATTACCTATAATTTATATGACGGGATTATAACATCATTAAGTCTTCATAATAAATCTTTCATAAATAAGGCGTTCATATATGATATAGCTCCTAGTTATTCGGCAAAAACAAAATCATTTACAGGCTCTTTAGGAATATCATATCGTAAACAACTTAGAGATAAAAATTTATACGAAGTTAGATACGGATTAAGCGGATCTTATTTTCATTATGTTCAAAATGCAGCGTATTTAAAGATAAATCCTCTATTGCAATTCCGATTTAGAGATCCTAATTTGCGAAGTAATAAAAGACAATTTCTAACTTTTAGAAATATTATTGTCAACAAAGAAGAAGCTCCAATTTCTTTTATTACAAGTACAATCGAAAAAGATGCTCCATTAAATTATTCTGTTTTTGACGCAAGATACTCCATACAAAATTCAGAAGTTGCAAGAGGTTTTGGTTTTGGAACTGATTTACAATTTGCTGGAAATTTTGGTAAAATTTCAACCGAAATTGCTTACCGAAAATTATTAGAAAATAATTACCAATTTGGCTTAAGACTCTATGCAGGAACCTTTTTATACAAAAAAACAACTTCCGAATTTTATAGTTTTGGACTAGACAGACCCAAAGATTATTTATTCGATTATAATTATTATGGTCGTTCAGAAAGTACTGGCTTATTTAGTCAAGAAATTATAATTGCCGAAGGCGGTTTTAAATCAAAATTTCAAAACCCTTATGCTAATAAATGGATGACAACCCTAAATGCAACTTCATCAATATGGCATTGGATAGAAATGTATGGTGATGTTGGTTTGTACCAAAACAAAGGTCAAAATATTAAATTTGTATACGATAGTGGTTTACATCTCGATCTTGTTCCGGGTTATTTCGAACTTTTTTTGCCTGTATATTCTAGCAATGGATTCGAAATGGGACAAAAAAATTACCAAGAAAAAATACGATTTATAGCCACTTTCAATCCAAAAACACTTATTGGGCTTTTTAAAAGAAAATGGTTTTAATATTTCAATTTTTTAATTTTTTAATTAAATAAAAATCATTAAATACTAATATTAAAAACACATAATGCAATTTTATCTTTACAATCAATAAATAAATTATCAATAATTCAATAATATTTTCATTTACATACATACAACATAACTAGTTTTTACTTAAATTTGTCATTATTACATTTCGAATTTATGACACAAGTAGAAGAAAAACAGCCGTTAACTTTTGAAGATTTCAAAACCGAAGTTATACACGATTATACCATTGCAACCACAAGTCGCGAATGTAGTTTACTAGGGAGACGTGAAGTTTTGACTGGAAAAGCTAAGTTCGGAATTTTTGGAGATGGTAAAGAAATTCCACAATTAGCCATGGCGAAAGCCTTCAAAAATGGAGATTTTCGTTCAGGATATTATCGTGATCAAACCTTTATGATGGCGATTGGTCAAATGACAACACAACAGTTTTTTGCTGGTTTGTATGGTCATACCGATTTGGCTCATGATCCTATGAGTGCTGGTCGTCAAATGGGCGGTCACTTCGCTACACATTCATTAGACGAAAACGGAAACTGGAAAAACCTAACACAACAAAAAAATTCAAGTGCAGACATCTCTCCTACTGCTGGGCAAATGCCTCGTTTATTAGGTTTAGCACAAGCATCAAAAATATATAGAAATGTAACTGGTATAGACCAAACTAACTTTTCTGAACAAGGAAATGAAGTTGCTTGGGGAACTATAGGAAACGCTTCTACTTCTGAAGGTTTATTTTTTGAAACCATCAATGCAGCTGGAGTTTTGCAAGTACCGATGGTCATGAGTGTTTGGGACGACGAATACGGAATTTCTGTTCATGCCCGTCATCAGACAACCAAAGAAAATATATCAGAAATATTAAAAGGTTTTCAACGTGATGAAGACAATAAGGGTTACGAAATTATGACTGTAAACGGTTGGGATTATCCAACATTAGTTGAAACGTATCAAAAAGCATCAGTAATTGCTAGAGAAGAACACGTTCCTGTTTTAATACACGTTCGTGAACTAACGCAACCACAAGGACACTCGACTTCTGGGTCACACGAGCGTTACAAAAATGCCGAAAGACTTGAATGGGAAGGTGATTTCGATTGCTTGCGTCAAATGAAATTGTGGATGATAGAAAATAATATCGCTACATCAGAAGAAATTGACACTATAGACAATCAAGCTAGAAAAGACGTTTTAGAAGCAAAAAAAGCAGCTTGGACAGCATTTGTAACTCCTATTAAAGAAGAAAGAGACGAATTAGTTTCGTTACTAAATACGATTGCAAATACTAGCGAGAATAAAGTTTTTATAGAAAAATATGCTAACGATTTGGCAGCAATAAAAGAGCCTATCAGAAAAGATAGTATTACAACTGCTCGTAAAATTTTACGTTTAATCGTCAAAGAAAACGGAAAAGACCAACTGGCTACTTGGATTACTAATTATACAAATAAAATACAACCAAAATTTAGCTCTCACCTATTCTCACAATCAGATAAAAATATATTTTCTGTCAATGAAGTTTTACCAACTTACGATAGTTCTGCAGAAGAAGTAGATGCTCGTTTGGTTTTGCGTGATAATTTTGATGCCATTTTTACAAAATATCCAGAAAGTTTAATTTTTGGAGAAGACGCAGGAAATATTGGCGATGTAAACCAAGGTTTAGAAGGAATGCAAGAAAAATACGGTGAACTTCGTGTTGCCGATGTTGGGATTCGTGAAGCTACTATTTTAGGTCAAGGAATTGGAATGGCGATGCGTGGTTTGAAACCTATTGCTGAAATTCAATATTTAGATTATTTGCTTTACGCCATTCAAATCATGAGTGACGATTTAGCAACTTTACAATACAGAACGGCTGGTCGCCAAAAAGCACCGCTTATTATTCGTACTCGTGGTCACCGTTTAGAAGGCATTTGGCATTCTGGTTCTCCGATGGGAATGATTATTAATGCGATTCGTGGTATTCATGTTTTGGTTCCTCGAAATATGACTAAAGCTGCTGGTTTTTATAACACTTTGTTAGAAACCGATGAACCAGCTCTTGTGGTTGAATGTTTGAATGGTTACCGATTGAAAGAAAAAATGCCAACCAATTTAGGAGAATTTAAAACACCAATTGGTGTAGTGGAAACTATTAAATCTGGAAATGATATTACTTTAGTTTCATACGGTTCTACTTTAAGATTAGTAGAACAAGCCGCAAAAGAATTACTAGAAGTAGGAATTGATGCCGAAATTATAGACATTCAATCATTATTGCCATTTGATGTAAATCACGATATTGTAAAATCATTGGCCAGAACAAACCGATTGTTAATTATAGATGAAGATGTTCCTGGAGGCGCTTCAGCTTATATTTTACAACAAATTATCGATGAGCAAAAAGGATACATGGTTTTGGACAGTCAGCCTGAAACACTAGCTGCAAAAGCACACCGACCATCTTACGGAACTGATGGCGATTATTTCTCGAAACCATCTGTAGAAGATATTTTTGAAAAAGTTTATGCGATGATGCATGAGGTGAATCCTACTCAATTTCCGAGTTTGTATTAAAAATAGAATTATAAAAACGCCGAACGAAAGTAATTTTGTTCGGCGTTTTTTTTATGGGTTGAATTATATTAAACCTCTTTAATTTGTTTTCTTCGTTCAATTAACTCAAAAATTCCAAGTAATATAATTGCTAAAATAAAACCTTGCAAAATTAACATCAAATAACCTATTATTAGATAAACAGATAAGTCAAAAAGCTCATTATCTGTTGAATAATCTCTATGAAAACTCGTTACGATTATTACAAAACGTTCAAAATACATTCCTATATTTATAAATATTGCTATAAATAATAAATAAAATGCTTTTGCCATTAATTTTTTATAAAATAATGTAAGTGGTAATATTGTTGCAGATATAAACATGAGCCAATATGCCCACCAGTATGGTCCAGTTGCTCTATTCAAGAATGCAGATTCTTCAGAAAAAACTATAATTCTGATTAAATAATGAATTATTGAAACTATCGTGTAAGAAATAATAATCCATCTAACTAAATTTAGTACTTGTTTTGTTTTAAATCTATTTTTAAAAATTGATTCAATCAAAATTATGGCAAATAGTAACGGAACTAGACTGGTAATTAAATTTAAATCTATGATTTTAAGAATTTCATCAAATTTTTCCATTAGTTAGCTTTCTGATTTTTTTAAATTATCCTGAGAGTCAAATATACACAACTAACCCAAAATTTTACTACTTTTAATGTTATACCAAAACAGCTTTATTTTCGTTACTATTAAAAGCTTACTAATGAAAAAGATACTTCTAATTATTGTTTTAATTTTCCTATATAGTTGCAAAACAAAAAAGACAGCAACTTCATCGGTTGCTGAAAAATCAGTAGTTGTTGTAAATCCAAAAGAAGTTGATGTACTAATTAAAAACCGAGCTTATGATTTAGGAACAAGATTGTTAGAATCTTGTAATACTTCTCGTTTTAAAGTTTTTTCTAGCGAAGAAGCCACAGAAATAGTAAGACAAAACGCCACGCCAGAAAGATTATCAGAAACTTGTAAGAAAATAATCTTTAGAAACGGGAGATTTATTTCTCTACAACTAATCGATGTAAAACATGACGAGATTAATGAAGCTTATATTTTTAGGTATAATATTACTTATGAGAAGAAATATTTTAAGCGTGAATTAACCGTCATTATAGATTCTGAAAATAAAGTTTCAGCTATTTCTACTAAAGAAGTGAAACCAAAATTTATGTAAAAAAAATAATTTAGTTTTTTCAATTAATTTATTTTTAAACCACATAGAATCATAGATTTTTATTAGTTTTTATAAGACGTTTTACTTTATTATAAAAATCATAGCTTTATGATACCAAGAATTGGTCTATCTCTTTCTTTTTTACTATGTTTCTATGTGGTTTAAAAAAATCAAGCTTTTTAATTTAAACCAACAGTCAAACTTTAATATCTTTGTATACTAAATTAAAGTTTCCACATGAAAATAGTTATTTCGCCAGCCAAATCATTAGACTTTGAAAAGCCATTACCTACAAATCAGTTTACAAAACCTGTTTATTTAAAACAAACCAAAGAGATAGTTTCGGTTTTAAAAAAATTAAAGCCCAAAGATTTGTCTGAACTCATGGAAATTTCAGACAATTTAGCACAACTGAATTGGCAACGTAATAAAACATTTAAAACGCCATTTACACCCGAAAATGCCCGTCCAGCAGTTTATGCTTTCAATGGTGATGTATATTTAGGATTGGACTCCTACTCTATTCCTGAAGAAAAATTGGATGTGTTGCAAAACAAACTTCGCATTCTTTCTGGACAATACGGAATCTTGAAACCATTAGATTTAATGCAACCGTATCGATTAGAAATGGGAACTTCATTAGCAATCGAAGAAAACAAAAATTTATACGGCTTTTGGAAAGAAACTTTAACGAATGCTTTAAACAAAGAATTGAAAAAAAATGAGCTATTTATCAATTTAGCCAGTAACGAATATTTTAGTGTTATTGATGTCAAGAAGCTTAAAGTTCCTGTTATTACACCAGAATTTAAAGATTACAAAGACGGCAAACTAAAAATGATTTCCTTTTTTGCCAAAAAAGCGCGTGGCATGATGGTTCGTTATATTATAGATCATGATATTGAAACATTAGACGGTTTAAAAGGTTTCAATTACGAAGGTTATGCTTTTGATGCTAATTTATCGAAAGGAAATACGTTAGTTTTTACTAGATGATTTTCGAAACAAAAACTGTTCATTAAATATTATAACAGAAATTAATATCAGCGAATAGGAAATTATTTGTGTCAAATTTATCTCTTCCTTAAAATAAAAAAATGCCAACAAGAAATTAATTAGAGGATTGGTGTACATCAAAATGCCAACTGCTGAAGAATTCATGCCTTTTAGAGCAAACAAATTTAGAAATAAAGGAATAATGGTAAACAGTATTACAATAACAATTAGCAAAATATAGAATAACGATTCTGTAGGTGTTTCTCCTTTATAAAAAGGAAAAAATGGCAACAGAGCTAGTGATGCAATTACCATTTGAATGGTTAGCACCACAAATCTATCGAACTTGTTATTTTTTCTTTGGCTTATTAAGTACAATGCAAACGAAACTGCAATTACTAAACTATAAATTAATCCGTTCAAATCTCCATAAGATAATATTCCGCAACTAACAACACACAATCCAACTGAAAACCATTGCCATTTGCTTAGTTTTTCTTTCAAAATAAAATAAGCAAGAATTGTGGTTACAATTGGACAAATTAAATAGGCAAATGAAGCCGATTTTAGACTCACATGATTTACTGCATACATAAATAAAAACCAATTGAATGTAAGCAGAAACCCACCTAAAACAGTAAGTAAAATAGTGTTTGATTTTTCTTTTTTGTTTAAATTACTAAATGATTTCCAATCATTCTTTAGAATTTCTTTTCTGAACAATAAATTAATGATTAGCAATAATCCTGTGGCATAGAAAACCCTATAAAACAAAATATCTAACGACGGATAATCGTGTAATGGCTTTAGAGCCAAGCTAAAAAACCCCCAAATTATAAAGGATGATAATGCCGATAAATAGTATTTATTGATTTGCATATAAAAAAATTCGGAGTAAAAGTACTAATTTACTTTTCTCCGAATTTTAATATTAATATTTATTTAAGAATTTTCTTAGTGAATTAAATCATGAATTGGATTTAAAATTAATTACATTTTATGTTCAACGCCAATTTTATGTCCTTTTATTGCAAAAAACAAAATATATAAATAACATGGAAGTATAGCAACATAAAAAGCAATATGAAACGGAACTCCTAATCCGCCATGAGATGGCAAATCACTTAAATAGCCATAAATTAAAGGCCAAATTGCACCACCCGCAATACCCATAATCATAATAGCCGAACCTGTTTTGGTGAATTTTCCTAAATGGCTAATTCCTAATGGAAATATGGCTGGCCACATTAAAGAATTTGACAATCCCAATAAGGCAATAAAAATAACTGACAACTGAGAACTTGCTGTTAAGAAAGCTAATGAACAAAGTATAATTCCTAAAATAGCACAAATACGCAATGCTTTTTGTTGTGATATGTATTTTGGAATGGTAAAAATTCCTAAAACATAACCTATTAACATACTAAATAAGGTTAATGAAGTTAAGTATTTTGCCGTATCTGGGGCAATTCCAAGTGCTTTTCCATACACTCCAATAATATCTCCAGCCATAACTTCGGCAGCTACATAAACGAAAATACAAAATGCACCTAGAAATAAATGAGGAAATTGAAAGATCGATTTATGTTTTACAACTTCACCTTTAGTTTCATCTATTATATCTTCTTCGACTTCAACTTCTGGTAAATGCGTATATTTTATCAATACGGCAAAAGCGCAGAAAATTATAGCTAATACAATATATGGCGTGTTTACTCTAGATAAAACATCGGTTAGTATATTTTCTTTTTCAATTCCAGTTGCAGCTGCTATCTTTTTTTCGATATCGGCAGCATTCTTTAAGAAAAGTGAACCCATAACTACAGGAACAATCATACCAGCGAATTTGTTGCATATACCAGCAATACTGATTCTTTTTGCAGCACTTTCTATAGGTCCAATTATTGTTAGATATGGATTTGCAGCAGTTTGCAACAAAGCCAATGCTGCTCCTTGTACAAAAATACCAGCTAAAAATAATGGAAAAGAACGAGCTTGTGCAGCCGGAATGAAAATTAGTGAGCCTAATCCTAATATGAATAAACCAAAAATAATTCCGTTTTTAAACCCAGTCTTTTTTAAAATCCATGAAGATGGTAATGCTAAAAAGAAATAAGCAATATAAGATGCAAAAGTTACAAAAAATGCCTGTGTATTAGATAACCCAAAAGAGAGTTTAAAAAATGGAATCAAAGTACCATTGGCCCATGTTACAAATCCGAAGATGAAAAATAAAGCTACAATGATTATTAGAGGCTTTGTTGTTTTGTTGGTTTCAGAAGTCATTGAATATTGAAATTTAGTTAGTTTTAGTTCTGTCAAATATAACAATATTGTTTAAATTTTCTTAAATTGAATAATAAAGCTTTTATTAGAAATTAAAAATATTATTTTTGTTTAAAATTAATACCAATGAAATATTTCCAAACTATATTTATATGTGTTTTATTATTATCTAGTTGTGATGATGGTAATTTAATTACCGAAAATTTCGTTTTCGAAAATGCTGTCATTCAAAAATGTAGTACTTCAAATGTTTTATACAAAATTAACAATGCAGAATCTTTAATACTAAATGCTCCTGAGACTAGTTTTCCTAACACCGAAACTGGACTAGGCACTCCACGAGTAGTCACAATAACAGGAACAACATCATTGGTTTATAGAAAGTTTGCTGAATCAACTACTACAGCTAATATTTGTGATACACCAACTATCCCTGTTCTGGAAGAATGGACAGTTTCTGGAGGAACAATGGAAATTACAACAAATAAAGTTTTAGATGGAAGTGGTGTAACTGTTGCTTACAACCATAATATAGTTTTCAAAAACATAACGTTTGTTGCTCCTGACAAGCAAGTCGTTTACGATTCATATATTTTTGGAAATTATAGAACAGATGTTGTCAATTTAAATTTTGATTATACTTTAGTTACAACTCAAAATTGTGGTGGAAATAATTTAATTTTCAAATATAATTCGAACAATGCCTTATTATTAGATGTTGATCCAACACTTTTTGCAAATGCAGTAACTCCAATTGGTTCACCAAGAACTCGAGTAATTAACAGTACAACCAACAAGGTCATTTATAGAGTTTATAATGGAAGCTTAAATACTGCTTTTTTCTGTTCGGCAATCACACCAGCCGTTCCCACGATTACCGAAGAATGGATTGCACAAGATGGTGTTACTGGAATAAGTGGGGAGATTAGAGTGGAAACTGTGGCTGTTGGTGCACAATTTAAACACACAATAACTTTATACAAAACAACTTTCAAAAAAGGTATTCTAACTTATATTTATCCAACGAATGATAATTTTGTTTTTGGTGAATATATTACACCTTAACCTTTTTATAAACTATTTTTTTTCTGAATAAAATAAACTTCAGTTGCTCCTACTCCATATTTTTGATAGTTTGCATCCTGAAAAGTTACATTTTCGTAACGACCTAACAAAAAATCTAGTTCTGCTTTTAGCACGCCCTCGCCTACTCCATGTATAAAAACGACTTTTGGAATTCGGTTTCGAAATGCAAAATCCATTTGTCGTTTTACCGTTTCGGTTTGAATGTTTAGAATATCATAATTACTCATTCCTCGTTTATTTGGAACCAATTTTTCTATATGTAAATCTATCTCCAGAACAAATTCTTCTTTTTTAGATTTTTTCTCCTTAACAAAACTTCTTGGCTTTGGAATTTCTTTTTCTTTTGCTACCGATGAAAAATTAGTTTTAGAAATATTTTGCATCAAATCGCTTGAAGATTCAATCAAAATAAGCTCCTTTTCGTTATAATCGAGATCAAAACCATCTTCGGTTTCAATTGTTACCATTTTTCCGTTCACTTTTAAAACAACACCGTTTATAGCATCATCTAAAACCGAAACATTATCTCCTTTTGTAAACATTACTCTTCGTTATCTTGATTTTTACTGGGTGTTTTTGCACTTAACTTCATCATACCAAAAAAGAAAACAATAACTCCAATAATTTTTATCCAAATATTAGGTTTTACATTGTCTTGATTCCAAAATAGCATTATTGCAACTAAAATCATTACAACAATATATATGTTTTTAACTTTCATCATCTTATTCTATATCTCTTAAACGTAATTACAAAGTTACGTTATCCTTCCATTCATTTTTATCAATTGAATGAAGGTTTTTGAAATAAATTTTGCTTTTTTATACAAAATCAAATCGCATAACAACAAAGTTAATTACTATTTAATATTTTTAAGATAAAAAGTCTAAATTTGGTCTAATATTAAAAATTATCATGAAAAATAAAATATTCTTACTTCTTTTTGTTTTATTCTGCAATATAGTTGTTTCTCAAACAATATGTACTGGGGGTTTTGCTGGAGTTTTTCCATGTAATAAAATAGATTTAATGGCAAATTTAGATTTTCCACAAATTGGAGGGAACTTTACTACCGAAGGAAGTGGTTGTTGGGGCTGGACAGATCCATTAACAAATAAGGAATATGCAATTATAGGCTGTACGACTCATACAGCTATTGTAGACATTACAATTCCTCACGCTCCAGTTTATTTAGGAAAAATTAACTCCCATAATAATGTTACTAGTTTGTGGAGGGAAGTAAATGTATATAATAATCACCTGTATATTGTTAGTGAAGCTACTGGACACGGAATGCAAATTTTTAATTTAACACGATTAAGAGGTGTAACAACACCTCAAGTTTTTGTTCCAGATGCTCGCTATACAGGTTTTGGCAATTGTCATACTGTTGCTATTAATTATAGTTCTGGCTATGCCTATTGTAATGGTTCTGGAACTTATAGTGGTGGACCACATGTATTAAATTTAGCAAATCCTATTGCACCAACTCTTGTGCTTGGATACAGTGCTCAAGGCTATACACATGATGCTCAAATTGTAAATTATAATGGTCCAGATTTAGATCATATTGGTAAAGAATTATTTATTGGCGCAAATCAAAATAAAGTTGTAATTGTAGATGTTACTAACAAATCAACTCCTATTTTAATTTCTACTTTTACTTACCCAAATACTTCGTATACACATCAAGGCTGGTTTACTGAAGATAAAAAATATTGGATTTTAGGAGATGAAATCGATGAAACCACTTTTGGCTTTAATTCAAAATCTATCATTATTGACATGACCAATTTAGATGCGCCAATTTTGAAAGCAAATTATTTTGGACCAACAGCAGCTATAGATCATAATGGTTATGTAAAAGGAAATGATTTTTATTTAGCAAATTATACAGCTGGAATGAGAATTATTAATACATCCAATATTCAAGGTGCTGGAACAATGAATGAAGTAGGTTTTTTCGACACCTATCCAGAGAATAATAATGCTCTTTTTAATGGTGTTTGGAATGTTTATCCTTATTTTCCAAGTGGAACCATTATAATGAGTGACATAGACAGAGGATTGTTTATAGTTAGAAAAAATGCCTCTTTAGGAATTGATGATTTTGAAAAAAATGCCTTATCAATGTATCCAAATCCAACTAATTCAGATGTAACTATTAATATGAATGATGCAATTCATACAATCGACATATATGATGTTATTGGCAAAAAAGTGAAATCATTCAATTCTATAGAAAAAAATTCATATACTTTTAATGTTGAAGAATTCGAAAAAGGAATTTACTTTGTAAAAATCAACAATAGTATTTCAAAAAAGTTAATTGTGAAATGAAAAAAATAATATATTTATTATTTGCAGTATACTTTTTATCTTGTTCCAATAAAGACGATTCATTAGAACAAGAAAAGAAGTTTGAAGGCAATATAGTCTGGAGTAAAACTTTTGGGGGCAGTTTAGAAGAAAAAGTTTCTAGCATTGTTCAAACAAATGACGGAGGAACTATGGTTTTATCCTATACAGACAGTAATGATGGTGATATAATAAAAACACATGCACTAGTAGATATTTGGTTAACAAAATACGATACTTCAGGTAATTTAGTATGGAGCAAGACAATAGGTGGTTCTTTAAATGATTATGGAACTAGTATAATTGCTACAAAAGATGGGAATTATGTAATTGCAGGTTATTCAGCAAGTAATGACGGTGACATTCCTGGAAATGTTGGTTTTCATGATTTTTATATTTCAAAAATTGACGGACAAGGCAATACTATTTGGAGCAAAAATTATGGTTTTATAAGTCACGATCATGCCCATAAAATTATTCAAACTTCAGACGGAGGCTTTTTTGTAGCTGGGTTTGCAGATTATGAAGGAATTATTGGAAGTGGCGGTGGTAATCATGGAGAAGGTCATTCATTAAAAAACTCAAATGCTTTACAGAATTCTAAACATGGTGTTGGTGAGTTTTTTGGTGTTAAATTGGATGCGAACGGAAATTTTAAATGGTACCGATACTTTGGTGGTACAAAAAATGATCGAGTTAATGACGTTGTCGAAGCTAATGACGGTGGATTAATAATGGTTGGATACTCCGAAAGTACCGATTTTGATATAACAAATAATAAAGGAAGTTATGATTTTTGGGCTATAAAATTGCAACATGATGGGCATCTTCATTGGAAAGAAAATTATGGAGGAAGTGGTATTGACCAAGCTTTTTCTATTGCAAAAACGGATAACAATTCCTATTTAATA
>NZ_JAYSSZ010000078.1:0-5009 GCF_043720215.1 Flavobacterium sp.
GAAGTAAGTCAAATTTAAACAAAATGAGTCCGATACAATATCGAACTCATTATTATCAAAATTAATTATAAATTTGTCCAAACTTTTGGGTTCAGTCTATTTTTCCCAAAAAGGTTTCTGAATTTCAAAATTTATTTTTTGGAAAATAGTACCATCTTTTTGAGTGCTAAATTCAATTTGGTATAGATTTGGAGATAACGAAGAAAGTTGAAGTATGTTTCCATTATTCAAAATTTCTTTCCAAGAATCATTGTTAATTCTGTAAAAAATACTATTTGTTTTGGAGTAATCAATCATAGCAAATTGTAACCTCAAATCGTTTTGATAGTAGCAAAGATTTAATTTGTTTTTTGTTGTAAAATCTTCATTGTTTACCCAAAATTTCTCTAAATATAAATGACTTTTATTTGCAATTGGCTTCGTGTTATTTTTGTTAAAGCGAATAATGTTTTGATTGTTTAAAATATAAAAATAGTGTTCGTCTATTTGTAAATCTTGTATTTTATCAGTAATTTTTATAGCCTGTATTTTTTGTACTATATTGTTTTTTAATACATAAACGGCATTTTTCGTCCCTAGATAAATATTGTTTTTGATGCTTTTAAAAAAGGTTATGCTTTTCAATCCTGTTTTTATGATTGCAAAATTTCCATGACTATATTGATATAATTTGTCGTCATCGGTTAGTATATAAATAAGGTTATTTGCTTTTCGGATACTTCTAAATCCCATTTTTTGTTGGCAAGTTTCAGTTCCAGCAATCGGTTATTTTTATAACTAAACAATCCTATATTGGTAAGAAATAAGGCTTCGTTATCTATAGGATTCCAAACTGCCGATTTGCCCCGAATATTGTCTCTTAAGTTAAAGCGTTTGTCTATATATTGAAAATTGCCTACTTCGCTTTTTGTGATGATATTTCCAATATTCACAAATCCTATAAATCCAGATACAGCGACAATAGCTTCATTTTCAGTGACAAAATCTATCGATTTTAGCGCGTATGTTTCGTGGTCTAAAACTTCAAAATTTTTATTGGTTTTGTACATGCCATCAGCTGCAATAAAATTAAATTTTGGATGAGAATTATTGATATATATAATTTGATTTTTGCATTTTAGTGGTAGTACTTTTAGATTCCCAAAATTATTTGATATCGAATATATATTCCCGTTTTCTGACCCAATATGTAATTTGGAATTTTCTGTCGAAAGTAGTAGTGGTTTTATTTCTTTTAGGTCATTTTGAATTTCGTTAAAATCAGAAAACCGAAGCACTCCATCGTTCAGTGTGCCAATCCAGTATTTGTTTTCATTGTCAATATAAAAAGAAGTAATGCTAAAATTGGCAAAATAGGGGATTTCGTTCAATTTCTTTCCGTCTTTATCCAAAACAAAAAGACCTTTATTGGTGCAAATCCAAAATTTATTTTGTAAAAAATATAAATTTTGAATGGTTTGAGAGGTGTTAAACTCAAATAGTGGCATTGCATTTCCATTCTCAATTTTATACATTTTTTTATTTGTATTGCTTTTGTCTGTACAATATATTGTGTTGGAAGTGGTAAATATTGGGGCTGCTAAAGGGATGTTTAAATATTTTGAACTAATAGAAAGGGAAGTGTTGTTTAGAGTAATTGTTTTTAAATAGGTGTCGCAAAAACTAGTTTTCCCACCTACAGTTTCTATAAAGCAGGTTCTAAAATTAGATAGATTTTGTTTCTTAATTATTTTTAGCGTTTTTAAATCAAGAACTTCGTAGCCCTTTTGTGTGGCATAAATAAGTTGGTTTTTGTAGATAGAATAGTTTACAAAACCCATCGGATTTCCTTGGGTTATTTTATAAACCGAATCGTTTTGAATGTAGTTCAGGTAACCATCAAAATTTTCGTACCAAATACGCCCGAAATTATCTTTTTTTAAGAATGAACCACTTTTGCCATTTTGGTGCAGCGCTTTGAATTCTTTGAAGTTTCTTCCATCAAATCGAGAGACACCTTCATCGGTGGCAAACCAAATAAACCCTTTATCGTCTTGCATAATATCATACACACTATTAGAGGGTAAACCCTCGGTAATAGTTATTTTTTGATGAAAAATTTCTTGCGAATGTGACACGAAAAATGTCCCAATCAGAAAAAAGAATGCTGTTATTTGTTTTTTCAAAATCCCAAAATTAAATCATGGTAAAAGTACCACAATCGAAAACAATAAAAAAACGCGTTCTCAAACTCAAAACGGCAGTTCTCAAACTGGCTCGATTTTGCTTTACGGATTCTCATAGTTTTGCTTCATAATCTTAAAAAAAACTTTATTATGAAAACTAAATTACTATTACTTTTATTATTGGCTTTCTCGTTTGGGAATGCACAAGTTAATGTAAACGAGGGCTTTGAATCTGGATTTCCCTCTGGTTGGTCGGTTCAAGGTTACACAGATCCAGCTCCTACAAATCTTGGTTACTGTAGTGGCGCATATGGGCTTAGATCATTTACTATGAATAATGTTAGCACTCCATTTGCAGCCGTTTACACTTCAAGTTATGTAAGTGATGGAAATGCCATTGAAGTATCTTATAAATACAAAGGTATGAATGCAACTTCAGATATTGCCTATTTATATTATGAATTAAATAACAGTGGAACATGGGTTTTAATAACATCTGTCAATTCAATTACAAACACTTGTCAAACTATTGGAGGAATTATCGAACAAGGAACTATTCCTAACAATTCGACTGTTCGTTTTAGAATGCAGATTAATAGTTATAATAATATTGTCTATTTTGATGAATTTAGTGCAGTTCAGTTACCGCCAGCTCCAGCACCTGTAACTATAGCCGAATACAATTTTGATAATACCTATAATAATATCAATGGGAACACCCCATTTGCAAATTTACCAGGAACTACATCATTTGTTCCAGATAGAAATGCCGTAGCAAATAATGCTATACAAGTTGTAGGCGATGCAAATAACGGAACTTTTTGTAACGCACTTGCTCCGACGGGAGCGGCACCTAGAACAATTTCTTTTTGGTATAAAACTGTCAGCCACGCAGGTTCTAAAAGTTTGTTCTCTTATGGGACGGCTGTTCAATACAAAACATTTGGTGCCTATTTTGGAACAACTGGGAATATAGTTTTATGGGGGTATTCTTATGACCATCCTTTTAGCGGAACTTATGCTTTAAATACGTGGAGACATTTAGTAATAACTTTTAATGGAGCAAGTACTAAATTATATATGAATGGTACTTTAGTAGGAACAATTTCAACTTCTTTATTAAACACTGGAACAGGAACCAATTTTAGAATTGGTAACAATGGAGTGACCATGCAATTTGATGATTTAAAAATTTACAATACTGCATTGACTCAAACCGATATTACTAGTTTGTATAATAACAATACTTTAGCATCATCTGATTTCTCACATAACAATTTAACAGTAAAAGTATATCCAAACCCAGTTCGTGATATTCTAAACATTGAAACCGAAACCGAAATCAAATCGGTAGAAATTTACAACTTGCAAGGACAAAAAGTAAAAACAGCTTTATCCAAACAAGTAAACGTTTCAGATTTGGCAAGCGGTATTTACATGGTTCGTATGCAAGATGAAAACAATGCGATAGAAACGAAGCGTATTGTAAAGGAATAAATTTATAGAATAGAAGTATAGGCGTTGTCAGGTAAATCAAGTGTTTTTGAAAATAAAACCTAATTTACTTGACAACGCCTATCTCACAATCGTATATTTGCACACGAATTAATTTTAGAATTCAAAAAATCTAAAATCTAAATTCAGAACTCTAAAATTTTACTATGAAATTATCTCATTTCCAATTCAATTTGCCAGCCGAATTATTAGCCGAATATCCAGCTGAAAATCGTGACGAATCACGTTTAATGGTTGTCGATAGAAAAAAAGGAACAATAGAACACAAAATGTTCAAAGATGTTTTAGACTATTTCGACGAAGGAGATGTTTTAGTTTTAAACAATACTAAAGTTTTTCCAGCACGTTTATACGGGAACAAAGAAAAAACAGGCGCAAGAATCGAAGTTTTCTTATTAAGAGAACTAAATGCGGAGCAACGCCTTTGGGATGTTTTAGTAGATCCAGCTCGTAAAATTCGTATTGGAAATAAATTATATTTTGGCGATGATGATTCATTAGTAGCCGAAGTAATAGACAATACAACCTCACGCGGTAGAACCTTACGTTTTCTTTACGACGGTTCGTACGAAGAATTTAGAGCAAAACTAACAGAACTAGGAGAAACACCAATCCCAAAATACATAAACCGTGAAGTAACACCTGAAGATGCAGAACGTTACCAAACCATTTATGCAAAAGAAGAAGGAGCAGTAGCAGCACCAACCGCTGGGTTACACTTCTCTAAACACTTATTGAAACGATTAGAAATAAAAGGAGTTCAGTTTGCCGAAGTAACACTTCACGTAGGTTTAGGAACATTCAATCCAGTAGAAGTAGAAGATTTATCGAAACATAAAATGGATTCTGAGGAGTTAAAAATCTCACAAGAAGCTTGCGATATTGTAAACGCTGCCAAAGAAAGAAAAAGCAGAATTTGCGCCGTAGGAACAACTTCTATGCGTGCAATAGAAAGCTCGGTTTCTTCAGCAAGAACACTAAATCCATTCGAAGGCTGGACAAATAAATTTATTTTTCCACCACATGATTTTAGTTTAGCTACTTGTATGATAACAAATTTTCACACACCTAAATCGACACTAATGATGATGATTTCAGCATTTTGCGGTCATGATTTAATGAAAGAAGCCTATGCAGAAGCCATCAAAGAAAAGTATAAATTCTATTCTTATGGAGATGCGATGCTAATTATCTAAAAACAATTTGTTTCAGATTTAAATATAAAACCTTTCATTTAGACTGCCCCCAAAAAGTTAGACACTATTTGGGGGTATTTTTATGGAAAGAAAAGTCAAATATGATTATGCATTTAAGCTTGAATGCGTAAAA
>NZ_JAYSSZ010000079.1:0-14542 GCF_043720215.1 Flavobacterium sp.
ATACTGAAGCAACTCTAACAATGGAAGGATTAAGTATTACTGGAATTCATTTGAATATTACTGGCTCGATTCCGGGCATAAATGCAGAGGAATTTGCAACTATTACAAAAGATGCCGAAAAAAATTGTTTGATTTCTAAAGTTTTGAATATTCCAATAACATCAGAAGTCCACTTTGAAATTTAAAAATAAATAAATTCTGTTTGACCATTTTTTGTTGATTTGTCAAGTTGGCGCAACGACATCTAAAACACAGTGGGTTTTCCAACTTTCCGCCTGTGACCAACGAAATGGTACGCGAGTTAGATAATCGTTAATTAGCAAATTAAAAATGGTTATTCAGAATTTTATTTTATAAAAATTGCGAATAAATTAAAAATTAAATTAAAATGAATACTACAAAAAAATTAGACAAAACAGAAGAAATAGCTAAATTAAAGCAATTGGTAGAAACCATTACAACCTGTTTCTTTTGTACTGATATAACCAACCACAATGGCTCTACAGCTACTGTTATGACAGCACAAGAAGTAGATGAAGAAGGAACTATATGGTTTTTTAGCGGTTTGGATACAGATAGAAATAAAAATATTGAACTTGATAAAAAGGTTCAGTTGTTTTTTTCTGATCCTAGTAAAAATATTTATTTAGTATTAAATGGTGAAGCAGAAATTGTAATTGACAAAATAAAAATGGAGAAATTATGGAGTCCTTTCTTGAAAATTTGGTTCAAAGATGGTATTAATGACACTAATATTTCACTAATAAAAGTAAGCTCAATTGATGCGCATTATTGGGACAATGAAGGAGGAAAAATGGTCAACTTTATCAAAATGATTGCATCAGTTGTAACAGGAAAAGATTTTGTAGATGCAGTTGAAGGAAAAATTAAAATTTAAAAAAATGAAAATAGTTATCGTATTAACATCACACAGCAAATTAGGAAACACAGAGGGTAAAACAGGTTTCTGGATAGAAGAATTTGCCACACCATATTATATTTTTAAAGATGCAGGAGCTAAAATTACTTTAGCTTCACCAAACGGTGGACAACCACCAATTGATCCTAAAAGTGATACTTCCGAAAACCAAACCGAGTCTACAATTAGGTACAAAAATGACGAAAAATTATTAAATTTAATGGCAAATACCACTCAATTACAAGCTATTTCTGCCAAGGATTTTGATGCTATATTTTACCCTGGTGGTCATGGACCTTTGTGGGATTTGACTACTGATAAAAATTCAATAAAACTAATCGAAGATTTTTGGGATGCCAAAAAACCAGTAGCAACAGTTTGTCATGCACCATCGGTTTTGTTGAACGTCAAAGACGAAGATGGAAATTTTTTAATTAAAGGAAAAAAAGTTACTGCTTTTTCTAATACAGAAGAAGTAGCAGTCAAACTCGACAAAATTGTACCTTTTATGCTGGAAGATGAAATCAAAAAGAAAGGCGGAATTTATTCTAAAAAAGAAGATTGGACAAGTTATGTCGTAAAAGACGGATTGTTAATCACTGGTCAAAATCCACAATCATCTGGCGAAGTTGCAAAAGAATTGTTGGCTGTTTTAAAAAAATAATCAATATTGGATTTAAAAGAATATTACAAAATATTTATTCAATTCAGAAAAAGAAGTTTTAAAAGATTCTCTTTAAAATAATAAATTATGTATCATATTTCAATCATATCATCTAGCATTAGAATTGGAAGGGAAAGCCATAATGTAGCACTTTATTTTCAGAAATATTTGAAACTTAATAAGCTGGCAACTGTCGAAATTTTAGATTTAAAACAATACAATTTTCCTATTTTTGAAGAAAGATTAAAGAATCTAAAATCACCAAGTTTAGAAGCTTTAGAATTCAAAAATAAAATCATTGCTTCAGATGCAATAATCATTGTATCTCCTGAATATAATGGTAGTATTCCTGCTAGTCTAAAAAATGTTATCGATTTGTTATATGAAGAATGGCAAAGAAAGACTATTGCTTTTTCTACAGTTTCATCTAGTGATTTTGGAGGTTTGCAAGCACTAACACATTTAGAATTTATATTTTGGAAAATTGGAGCTATTTGTATTTCTAAAAATTTTCCAGTAGCTAAAGTTCAAGAAAAATTTGATGATTTCGGAAACCCAACAAACAAGAAAGAAACCAATGGATTTGCTAAGATTTTTATAGATGATTTTTTGAAATGTATCGATTCCAATAAATAATAATCAAATATGAAATATTTATTCAAAATAATGCTTATTTCAATTCTTTTTTTAAGTTGTAAAAAAGAATCAAAAATAAATGCATCAAAAGCGAATTCTAACCAGAATTATACCGATCTATTTCTTGAAGAATCGACTATAATTGCCTTTTTCAAATCCAATCCTGAAAATGAGAATATTGTAAAAGAAGTTAATTTTTTTTATAAAAACAGAAACTTTCAATATGCTTGGTTCAATAAAAAAGGAATGACACAAGCTGTGCCAAACTTTCAGAATCAATTACTTAATTATAGTAATGATTTTAATGATAAAACATTAAATAATGCACAATTAGATACGCTCATAACATTAATAAAAACCAATAAAACCGAAATCGATAAAAAGCAACGTGAAAAATTAGAATTAACCCTAACCACTACTTTTTTTAAATATTCTGAAAAAGCATTTTCGGGCATCAATAAAACAGCACACCAACTAGATTGGTTTATTCCTCGAAGCAAGAAAAATTTTCAGAATATGTTGGATTCTTTGGTTCTAAAAGACGAAAACGACAAAACGTATGAACCAGTAAATTTGTATTATTCTAAACTAAAAGAGAAACTGCGTTTGTATCGTGATATCCAGAAAAAAGGAGGATTTCCTATTATTAAAACCAATAAAAAAATACTTGCCGTTACAGATTCTGATTCCTGTTTGCTACAAGTTAAACAACGATTATTCTTGTCTGGAGATTTGAAAATTAACGATAAAAATATTGCTTTTTCAGATAATTTAGAAACAGCAGTTTCTCATTTTCAGCAACGTTTAGGCTTACCTGAAAACGGAAAATTAGACGAAAAAACGATTGAAGAAATGAATAAAACAGTCGATTTACGAATTAAGCAAATGTTGGTCAATCTGGAACGCTTGCGTTGGGTTCCTGTCGAAATCGAAAATGATTATTTGTTGGTTAACATTCCAGAATATAAATTACACGTTTTTGAAAACAAAAAATTGCTTTGGGAAACTAATGTGGTTGTGGGCAAAGAAGCCAAGCAAACGAGTATTTTTAAAGGTAATATATCCCGAATTATTCTAAATCCCTATTGGAATGTTCCAAACAGTATTATTAATCATGAAATTTTACCAAAACTAAAACGCAATCGCAATTATTTATCAAGAAATAATATGGAAGTAGTTTCTAATTCTGGAGAAGCAATTAATGCTGCAACCATAAATTGGCATAAGTACACGAAAAATGTTCCTTTTATAATCCGACAAAAACCTGGAAAAAACAATGCATTGGGCGAGATGAAGTTTCTTTTTCCAAATAGTTTTAATATTTATTTACATGACACACCATCCAAAGAATTATTTAGTCAGAACAAAAGAGATTTTAGTCATGGTTGCATTCGGGTTGAAAACCCCAAAAAATTAGCGCTGTATTTACTCCGAAATAATAAAACTTGGAGTACAAAAAAAGTAGATAAAGTTTTGAAAACTAACACTGAAACTGGAATTTCTATAAAACCCAACATTCCTGTTTATATTACTTATTTCACAGCTTGGGTAGATAGTAATGGTAATTTGAATTTTAGAAATGATGTTTATGATTTAGATGAAGACTTGGCGAAAGAGATTTTTATAGAATAACTAAATCTATGAATATTACAACTTATTCTAAAAGTTATATAACAAAGTAAATGCCTAGTTTATAGAATTTTACAATAATAAAAATTACTAATAATAAATTAAAATAAAATGGAAAGCGAAAAAATAATTAGTGCCTTCAACTCCTTAATCGTAATTAACAACGACCGAATCGAAGGCTACAAAACAGCAGAAGCAGAAGCACAAGAAACAGATTTAAAAATGCTTTTTTCAGATTTAATGGAGACTAGCGTGCAAAATCGAAAAGAATTAGTTGCAGAGGTAAAAAGATTGGGGGGAACACCAGATGAAGGAACAAGAGTTACAGGAAAATTTTTTAGAGTTTGGATGGATGCAAAAGCTGCATTGACTGGAAATGACAGAGAGGCAATATTAGATTCTTGCGAATATGGTGAAGATGTGATTCTTGAAACATACAAAAAAGTATTGATTCAAGACCATCAAGACACCAACTATAAAGAACAAGATATGTTGAACAAACATTATGCTTTATTGAAAGTAGATCATGATAAAGTAAAGCAATTACGTGATGCAATTGCTAGCGAAAAAAATTAGCAGAATAATTTCAATGTTTTTTGTCAAGAGAAGAAGTAATGCTAATTATTTATTGAATAATTAGTATCATTCACCAAAATATAATTTTAGGTACTAACAAAAGACATTTTTTATAACCTGCAAGATTTATTTAAGTCTTGTAGGTTTTTCTAAATAAATTAATAATATGGACACAACAACTACTTTATCAAATAATTGGAAATTAGCTATCTGCATTTTAATTTGCCAAACAACTGGTATTATTTCAGGTTTATTAACCAATACTCAAAATAATATTTGGTATAATACTATTATAAAACCATCTTGGAATCCGCCAGGTTATTTGTTTGGGCCTGTTTGGACCATTTTATATTTATTAATGGCAATCTCGCTTTGGATAATTTGGAAAAGCAATTCCTATGAGTCTATAAAGCAGGAAGCCATGCTATTTTTTGCAGCACAACTATTTTTAAATTTTTGGTGGACAATTTTGTTTTTCAAATTCCATTCGCCCATAGCAGCTTTTATCGAAATTATAATAATGATAATACTTATTTTAGTTACCATTTATAGATTTTCTGAAATTTCTAAAACAGCTGCTTGGCTATTGGTTCCTTATGTTTCATGGGTTTGCTTTGCTGCAATTTTGAATTATAATCTATGGAAATTAAATAATTAGACTATGCAAACTTATCTCAAAAATATATTCGAAGACACAGGTAATGTTTCCTTGTTTACAGGAAGATTTTTTAAAGAAATTGTAAAACCACCATTTCAAATTAATGAATTTTTTCGTCAGTGCTATGCTGTAGGTTATAAATCATTACCGTTAGTCAGTATAACAGGTTTTATAATGGGATTAGTCTTAACTATCCAATCAAGACCAACAATGATTCAATTTGGAGCAGAAAGTTGGTTGCCAAGTATGGTTTCATTATCGTTAGTAAGAGAAATTGCTCCCGTAATTACAGCATTAATTTGTGCAGGAAAAATTGCATCCGGAATTGGTGCCGAATTAGGCTCCATGAAAGTTACCGAACAAATTGATGCCATGGAAGTTTCGGCTATAAATCCGTATAAATATTTAGTAGTTACCCGAATTTTAGCCACAACATTAATGCTTCCTATTTTAGTAATATTTGCTGATTTTGTTGGAATTTTTGGCGGTTATATTGGATATAATGTTCGTGGAAGTATGAGTTTATATCGCTATTTTTCGGATGTAATTGAGCATTTAGAGTTTTTAGATTTAATTCCAGCTGTGATTAAAACATTTTTCTTCGGATTTTTTATTGGTTTAATAGGCTGTTACAAAGGATTTAATGCTTCAAACGGAACAGCAAGTGTTGGTGTTGCAGCTAACGAAGCCGTTGTCGCTGCATCACTTTCTATTTTTATACTTGACATGTTAGCAGTTCAAATAACAGATTTATTCTTTTAGAAATTATGGATAATAAAGTAATTATTTCTATAAAAAACTTATGCAAATCATTCGGAGAAAATGAAGTGCTAAAAGATGTAAATCTGACTGTAAATAAAGGTGAAGATTTGGTTGTTTTGGGTCGTTCTGGTTCAGGAAAATCGGTTACTATAAAATGTTTAGTGGGATTGGTTGAAGTGGACAAAGGTGAAATTAAGGTTTTTGATACTGATATTACAAAACTAAAAAATAACGAACTCAATGAAATTAGATCAAGAATTGGATTTATGTTTCAAAATGGCGCTTTGTATGATTCTATGTCGGTAAGACAAAATTTAGCATTCACGTTAAAACACCATACGAAAGAAGTGACTGGCGATGAAATTGAAAAACAAATTATTGAAGCGTTAACCAACGTGGGTTTAGAGGAATCTATTGACAAAATGCCGTCAGAATTATCTGGTGGAATGCGAAAAAGAATTGCTTTAGCAAGAACATTAATAATTAAACCAGAAATTATTTTATATGACGAACCCACATCGGGTTTAGATTCTATAACTTCTAGAGAAATAAGCGAATTGATTCTTTCGGTTCAAAAAAAATACAAAACTACTTCAATTATTATTACACATGATATGGCATGTGCTAAACTAACGGGAAACAGAATTATGATTCTTAAAGATGGCGTAATACATGCAGAAGGAACTTATACCGAATTAGAGAAAAGCACTGATGAATGGGTGCGATCTTTTTTTATTTAATTTAAAAATAATAGTATGGCACAAAATTCAAATTATAAATGGAAATTAGGAATGTTTGTCATTTTAGGATTAATCTTATTTATGATAACCATTTATTTTATTGGGAATAATAAAAACTTATTTCGTTCCACATTTCAATTGAAATCACATTTTAAAAATGTAAGTGGTTTAAAAGAAGGGAATAATGTTCGTTTTTCAGGAATTAATGTTGGTACAGTAAAAGACATTGAATTTATTTCTGATTCAGCCGTTGTTGTCAATTTAATTATAAAGCAAGAAGTTCAAAAGTATATTAAAACAGATGCTATTGCCAGTATTGGTTCAGATGGATTAATGGGAGACAAAGTTTTGACGATTTCACCAGGAACAGCTTCTAACACTGTTGTGAAAGATAAAGATTTGATAAAATCGACCAAAGCTGTTGAAATTGAAGACATTATGAAAAGTGTCAAATTAAGTGCTGATAATGCTGCAATTATTACCAGTCAGCTAGCAATTTTTACTAATAAAATGAATAATAGTAAAGGAGTATTATCTAAATTAATGACTGATGCTACTTTTGCTAACTCATTAACCAAAACATTATCTAATTTGGAATCAAGCACCGATGAGTTTGCTGTTTTTACAAAAAAAATGAACAACAAAAAAGGCGTTTTATCAAAACTAGTTACGGATGAGAAGCTAGGAAACTCAGTAGATTCAACCCTTATTGAATTAAATGAAACCGTAAAAGCAGCACAAAACAATTTTTTATTAAAAGGTTATTTTAACAAAAAGAAAAAAGCAGATGCTAAAAAGAAAAAAGCTGAAGACAAAAAGAATAAAGAAGAAGCAAAAAAGAAATTAGTATTAGATAAAGAGAAATAGCAATATAAGATTATAAATCATAAAAACCATTAGTGAAAACTAATGGTTTTTTCATTTAATTTATTATAAGTCAAATTATTAATGTGTGAATATTGCAACAAATCATAATAAAAATATAACATAACAATAGAACAGTCGGCTAACCTTTGCTTAATAATTTTAATACTAATATTTAAAAAATAATAAAATGAAACAGAAAAAACTATTTTCAATGATTGTCTTATCAATGATTGTTTTATTTGGAGCTTGTTCTAAAGATGATTTTCAAGAAACTATAGGAGTTTGCCCAACTGTAACAGCTACTAGTCCTCTAAATGGTGAAACAAGTGTTTCTCTAAACAAAGTGATTACTGTTACTTTTAACGAAGAAATAAACCCCGCAACTATTACGCAATCATCTTTTACAATAGTAAACGGGTCAACACCAATTACAGGTGCAATTTCCTATTCAGGGAATACAGCATCATTTACGCCCACAGGTAATCTTATTGCAAACACAACCTACATTGGTAAAGTGACAACAATGGTAAAAGATTTGCGTGGTAATGCTTTACAAGAAGATTATATTTGGACTTTTAGTACAGGTACAACTTTATTACCAATTGTTATTGCTACAGATCCGGCTAATAATGCAACTGGAGTAGTTTTAAATAAAATTATTACTGCAACTTTTAATACTCCAATGGATGGAGCGACAATAAACGGAACAACATTTACATTAAAACAAGGCGCAACATCAATTGCTGGTATAGTTACTTATTCAGGTACTACTGCTACATTTACACCAACTTTACCACTTACAGCAAATACTGTTTACACTGGAACGATAACTACTGGAGCTAAAAATCTTGCTGGTGTTGCTATTGCTAGTAATTATGTTTGGAATTTTACTACTGGAACTATATCAGCTCCAATTGTAATTTCTACAGATCCGTTAAACAATGCAACTGGAGTAGCTTTAAACAAAATAGTTACTGCTACTTTCAATATGCCAATGGATGCATTAACTATTTCGACAACTACATTTACTGTAAAAATAGGTACATCGACAGTTTTAGGAACAGTTTCTTACAGCGGCAGTACAGCAACATTTACTCCTTCAAGTAATCTTTTGCCAAATACTACTTATACTGCGACTGTTACAACTGGGGCAAAAAATCTTGCAGGAATTCCTTTAGCCAATAATTATGTATGGAGTTTCAGTACTGTAGTGGTTCCAAATTTAGGAACAGCTTCAATGTTTGGTGCTTTTGGAGGTAATGCAGGGATTACTAATCAAGGATTAAATACAGTTATAAATAACGGAAGTATTGGTACAACAGCGGCTTCTACTTTAGTAACTGGTTTTCACGATTCAAATGCAATTTATACTGAAACACCTCTAAATGTTGGTAATGTAACAGGAAGTATTTTTACAGCTCCACCATTTCCAGGAACAGCTGCTTCATTTGCTATAGCTTCACAAGGATTACTGGATGCTAACGCGGCTTATTTAAGTATTTCTCCAGCCTCAATGCCTGGTGGTATTGATCCCGGTGCAGGAGAACTTGGAGGTTTAACTTTAGCTCCTGGGATATACAAATCAGCAAGTGGAACATTTAATATATCTAATGGTGATTTAACACTCGATGCACAAGGCAATCCTAATGCAGTTTGGATTTTTCAAACCGCTGCTGGATTAACAGTAGGAATTGCTGGACCAACTGGTGCTAAAAGTGTTATAATGATAAATGGTGCTTTACCTAAAAATGTGTTTTGGTACGTAGGAAGTGCAGCTACTATAAATGGAGCTGGAGGCGGAGTAATGACTGGAACCATTATTGCAAATTCAGGAGTTACATTTTCAACTGCTGGAAATGCTACCCAAACCGTTTTAAATGGAAGAGCAATATCATTAGTTGCATCTGTTACTATGGTTAATACAACCATAAATGTTCCTAATTAATATAAAATAAATGATTTATTCTATGAGAATAAGTTCTATATATAACTATAAAATTCAAAAAAAATGAAATCAAATTTTAAATCAATAACAGGATCATGCAAAGCATGGTCCTTAAATAAACTACCAATAAAACATTTTATTTTAACAACTTTGGTATGTTTTGCAACTCAAATTTCAGTTCAAGCTCAAGAAATTCAATATACTAAACCATCATGGTGGTTTGGAGCTGCAGCTGGAGCAAACTTTAATTTTTATCGTGGTTCAACCCAAGTATTAAATGAAAATTTTACGCCACCTACTGCATTTCATAATGGTTTTGGTGTTGGTTTGTATCTTGCACCTCTTGTAGAATATCATCGTCCAGATTCGTATTTTGGATTTATGTTTCAGACAGGATATGATAATCGAAATGGAAAGTATGAACAAGTAATTACACCTTGTAATTGTCCTGCGGATTTAGAAGCAAAATTAAGCTACTTTACGATTGAGCCAAGTTTGCGATTTACACCTTTTAAATCTAATTTTTATTTATATGGAGGACCAAGGTTGGCTTTCAATTTAAATAAATCATTTACCTATCAGCAGGATAATAATCCTGATTATCCTTTGCAAATAACTAATCCTGATGTAACTGGAGATTTTAGTGAAGTTAAAAAAACTATATTTTCAATGCAATTAGGAATGGGTTATGATATTCCAATTGGATCACAAACCAGTAAAACTCAATTTGTTCTATCTCCATTTGTGGCTTTTCAACCTTATTTTGGACAAAATCCAAGATCTACTGAAACTTGGAATTTAACTACAGTAAGAGCTGGATTTGCATTAAAATTTGGAAGAGGCAAACAAATTGTAACTGATGAAATTGTTGATGGAGAAGTACAGTTTTCGGTTAATCAACCCAAAAATGTTCTGGTACAAAATAGCATGCGTGAAGTTTTTCCACTTCGTAATTATATCTTTTTTAATCTAGGTTCTACTCAGATTCCTGATCGTTATGTTCTTTTGAATAAAGGACAGGTAAAAGATTTTAAAGAAGATCAAGTACAATTTAATACACCAAAAAATATGTCAGGAAGATCAGAAAGACAAATGTTGGTATATTATAACGTTATTAATATTCTTGGAGATCGTATGCAAAAAAATCCTTCTTCAAGCATAAAATTGGTTGGTTCCTCAGAAAAAGGACCAAATGATGGTCGTGCAATGGCAGAAACTGTAAAAAAATATTTAGTTGATGTTTTCTCAATTAATGGTTCTAGAATTACTATCGAAGGAAGGGTAAAACCTCTTGTTCCATCAGAACAACCTGGAGGAAAACTAGAATTAGATTTGCTTCGTGAAGGTGACAGAAGAGTAACTATTGAAAGTAATTCACCAGAGTTATTAATGGAATTTCAAAGTGGTGATGCACCATTGAAACCAGTTGAAATAATTACAGTTGAACAAAACCAAAATATGGATGATATCACTTTTAATAACGTTGGTTCAAAAGAAGTATTTTCAACTTGGATGTTGGAATTGAAAGATGGAAATGGAAAAATTAAAAATTTCGGACCCTATTCTGAAGATAAGATAATTATTTCTAGAAATACTATTCTAAAAAATCAACAACAAGGAAACTTTAATGTTGTAATGGTTGGTCAAACTAAAAGTGGTAAAACAGTTAGAAAAGACGCTATGGTCACAATCCTTCCTTATGTAGCTCCGCAAATTAAAGAAAGTGTTAGATTTAGTGTTATTTACGAATTCAATGAGTCTAAATCTATAGCAATTTACGAAAAATATCTAACTGAAATTGTAACACCAAAAATACCAATTGGAGGTACCGTTATTATTCAAGGACATACAGATATTATTGGGGAAGATAATTATAATCAAAATTTATCTTTGGCAAGAGCTAATGATGTTAAAACTATTATTGAAAAAAGTTTAGCTAATTCAGGAAGAAAAGACGTAAAATTTGAAATTCATGGTTATGGTGAAGATGTAAAATATTCATTATTCGAAAATAAATATCCAGAAGAACGCTTTTATAACAGAACAGTTGTAATTGATATTGTTCCAAACAAATAAATTTTTTAGATATAAATATTAAAACAGGACAGCAATTAAAAAAGCTGTTCTGTTTTTTTGCTAGTAATTATACAATTTTTTATAAGAATTATGCAACTTTTCTAATATTTTAATAATCAAATTTGTAATAGTAATAATCATTAATAAATTTTAAAAAAATGAAAAAGTTTAAATTATTTATAGTAGGAACATTTCTTTTAGTATTTAGTTTCTCGCACGCACAAGTTCAAGTAAATGTAAATTTAGGAACACCTCCAGTTTGGGGACCAACAGTCACAACAGAAGAATATTATTATTTACCAGATATCAATTCGTATTATGATATTCATCAATCTCAATTTATTTATCTTAACAATGGTGCCTGGATTCGTTCTAGATCATTACCAATGCGCTATAGAAGTTACAATTTGAACACAGGTCATGTGGTTGTTTTAAATGATTATCATGGTCGTAATCCTTATACTCATTACAAAGTTCATAAAGCTAAATATTATAAAAGTGATAACAAGTGGGAAAAGTCTAGAGGAAATAATGGACATCATAATAATGGCAATCAACATGGTAATAAAAAAGGAAATAAAAAAGGAAAACATTAATTTAATTGCAAACCTATGAATGTTGAAACATATATAAATATTTGTATAACAAGGAATTAAATTAGATGTTAGAAATTTGTATAGTTATGAAAATTAATT
Source organism: Flavobacterium sp. (assembly GCF_043720215.1). Classification (GTDB taxonomy): domain Bacteria; phylum Bacteroidota; class Bacteroidia; order Flavobacteriales; family Flavobacteriaceae; genus Flavobacterium. The sequence continues at coordinate 12,168 of NZ_JAYSSZ010000079.1, forward strand.
CATAACATTAAATTAAACATTATGTCAAACGAGGTAAAACCAGCAAAACAGATCAAAGATCCAAAAATTGAAAGTCAAAAAATTGTTGACAATCACAAGAAAGCAGCAATGCATCATGAGGCAGCCGCATTACACCATCATGAAGCGGCAAAACACCAATTGGCAGGAAACAGCATTATGGCTAGCGGATTTAATACTAAGGCGAAAGACCAAACGGACTTAGCTAAAAAAGCCCAAAAGAAAAATGCAAAGAAACAATCAGCAATAGTATAAGGATTTGATTTTTTGGTTAATTTTTAATTCTTAAAAAGCACCAAATTACGTTTGGTGCTTTTTTAATTTTTAATATAAAAACATATGAAAACAGAAGCTGAACTTAACGAAAGTATTCTAAAAATGACCATGACAATTCGAAATGAATTTCCAGAGTTAATGAAATATTTAAACGAAATGCAAGTCACAATTCCAGATGTGAAGACTCCAGAGATTAGTAATAAAATTCTGCAAGATTATTATGATTCTTTGCAGGATTTACTTCGAAAATATGCTCCAAATCACTCTAGTTTAATTAATAACTTTTAAATTTTATAAAAATGAAAACTTCCAAAAAATTAGCTATTTATTTAGACCATGCTGAAGCAAAATTATACGATTTTGATATATCAGCAATTGAATTTAAAACTATCAAATCTGATTTTGACAGTCAAGATAAAAAGGAAACCTTACAAAAAGGCGAAAGTCATTTGCACAACAAAGAACAACATTTAGAACACAAATTTTATGAAAATTTGGGAGACGAAATATTGAGTTTTGATAAAGTTTTGTTGTTTGGCCCAACCGATGCAAAAACCGAATTGTTTAACTTTTTGATGAAAAATAACCGATATGCAAATAGCAAAATCAAAGTCAAAAATTCCGACAAACTAGCAGCAAACCAACAGCTTGCATTTGTAAATGATTATTTTATGAATTAATATGAAAAAAGCCTATTTTAATATCGAACGACAATTTGAACGATTAGTTTCTATAGTAACTAAAATTCTAGGAAATTCTATTTCGTTTATTTTAGCATTTATTTTGGTTATATTTTGGTGGATTACCAATTTACCTACATCTAAAGATTTACATCAAAACATCGGTGATATTATTTTTGGGACTACTTTTTTGAGTTTATTCATCATTCAAAAATCATTCAACAGGTATTCGGCATTGATACATCTCAAGATTAATGAACTCATTTCTTCTCATGAGCCAGCCAATAATTCGGTAATGAATACTAGCCAAAAAACCGAACAAGAAATCGTAGAAATGTCTAAAGAATATATAGAAACTGACGATTCAATTGAGATAGAGTTAGATAATGCGCTGAAAGAAATCAATATCGAAAATCAGATTTAAATATGTGAATATTACTAGTTTTTGATAGAATTCTGTAATCCAATTTAGTGGTTTACTCCGCAACTTTACACCAATAAATAAATATAAAATTATGAACAAAAAAATTTTAGTTGCTACAATGTTAATAGGTTTGGCATTTAGCTCACAGGCACAGAACATTTCAAAAAATGCACTTGGTTTACGATTGGGTGACAACGATGGATTTGGAGGTGAAGTTTCCTACCAAAGAAAATTAGCTACTAACAATAGGTTAGAATTAGATTTAGGCTGGAGAAACAGTAATGATGTAGATGCAATTAAACTAGCTGCTTTATACCAATGGATTTGGAATATAGATGGTGGATTTAACTGGTATGCAGGAGTTGGTGGTGGAGCAGGAACTTGGCGTCACGATAAATTTGAAATTAATGACAATGGTGCTTTTGCATTTGTGGCTGGAGATATTGGTATCGAATATGATTTTGATTTTCCACTTCAACTTTCTTTAGATTTTCGTCCTGAAATATATTTTAATTCAGACACATTTAGAGAAAACAATTTTGGACCTGACATTGCATTAGGAGTTAGATATAGATTCTAATAGTCTTAAATATGTGAATATTACAACTCCTTTTTAATATTATATAATAAAAATAAATCGAATCGTTTGCATCTTTGTATTGTTAAGAAAATGCATTCTCAACATAAAAAAATAAAAAAATGAACACAACAGAAATTAAAGGAACTTGGGAAGAACAAAAAGGGAAACTCAAACAAAAATTTGCAAAATTAACAGATAATGATTTGTTATTTATAGACGGCAAAAAAGAAGAGATGATGGGAAGACTTCAGATAAAACTGGGAAAAACCAAAGAAGAATTGCACAAAATTTTAGAAGCACTTTAATAAAACAACAATTATCTTTAAATTTTAGAATATGAAAAAATCATTTTTTATGCTAGCCATCCTAGCTGGTACAGTATTCATAAGTTGTAAAT
>NZ_JAYSSZ010000080.1:0-1958 GCF_043720215.1 Flavobacterium sp.
TAAGAAAAAGAATTTAATCACAGATAAACACAGATAGGAAATAAAGAAAATATTCTTTAAGTTCATATTCTATATTTTTTATAATCATCTACGGTTAAGGTTCTTTGTTTTTTTTGTTTCTTCTTTGGTTTACTTAAATTTAGTTTGAACTCACCAAGTTTATTTTTTCTTTTCTTCAATGTTTTGTTTTTCTCGAAATACCTTTAATTCCTCCAAGAGCCATTTGCCCGTTTCAACTTTAGAATTATCTTTTAATTTTATTTGGTAGACATCGCCACTCATTTCGCTTTTAGTAGCGCTTCTTTCAATAAAATCTTCGGCGGTTTTTATTTTCTTTTTATTGTGGTTAAATTTAGATTGAATATGTTTGGTGGCATCTGCGACCGGATATTCTTTGCCATTTCTAATAAAAATGACCTCCGATTTTTTTATATAATCAAATAGATGGTCGATTTCTATCATGGCTTTGGCATCCGGTTCTGCATGTGCACTTCCGAATAACAGTAGCGCTAGAAATATTAAAAATGAGTAGCGCATGTTAAACCTTCTAATTAGAAATTTCATTCTATTATTGTGCTGTTTACGAAGGTTTAGTCAATGTATTTCTAAATAGAGTCTTTAAATGATTTCTAGGTGAAAAGTAATCACCTGTTTTAGCGGATGAATAGATCGAAAAGTAAAAAATGAAGTGAATATAGCCCTATGAAACTTGTCCGAATGAGCTTAACAAATAAAAGTTCAAATACTGGGATTTAAAGTAAGTGCCTGTACCAAAATAACTTGACCTTATTAAACTGTCCTATATAATGATAAAATGGATATAAATAAGAATAAATTAACAGAAAAACTACTTTCGATCTTGCCATCATTAAATGAGAAGCAAAAAAGATTAATGCTTGGTGCTGAGGCCATTTCAATAGGTTATGGTGCAATTAAATTGCTTACTGATATAACAGGGATGAGCAAAAATACAATTGCACGTGGTATCCGTGAAATGCAAGAAGATATAGATGTCTCTAGTATTAGGTGCAAGGGCGGTGGTCGTAAGCAACTAATTATCAAAGATCCAAGTATTAAAGATTGTATTGAAATTATTATTGAACCAGACATTCGTGGTGATCCTGAAACGCCATTAAGATGGACATCAAAAAGTATTCGAAAAATATCAGATTATTTAAAATCAAAAGGTTATTCTGTAAGTAAGCAGTCAGTTGCTCGTATTTTACATGGTATGGAATTTAGTCTCCAAGGAAATTTTAAATCTATAGAAGGTAAGGACCACCCTGACAGGGATGCTCAATTTTGTTTTATAAGTAAAATGAGCAAAAAATTTATATCAAAAAAAGATCCTATTATTTCTGTGGATACAAAGAAAAAGGAAAAAGTGGGTGAATATAAGAATCAAGGAAGAGAATGGCAAAAAAAAGGATGTGCAATTAAAGTAAATGGACATGATTTTCCAGATCCAAAGAAACCCAATGCCAACCCCTTTGGCATTTATGATGTTAAGGACAATTCTGGCTTTGTGAATGTAGGTGTGACGGCAGATACAGGAGAATTTGCGGTTTCAAGCATTCAGTACTGGTGGAATAAAATTGGTAAAATTCGATACCCAAAATCTAAAAAAATATTAATCTGTGCTGATGCAGGCGGGAGCAATGGGTATCGTTTGCGATTGTGGAAAAGAGAATTGCAAAAATTCGCAGATAAGAGCAAGTTAGAAATATATGTTTGCCATTTCCCACCAGGCACAAGCAAATGGAATAAAATTGAACATAGACTGTTTTCTTTTATTAGTATAAATTGGCGCGGAAAACCATTAACGAGCTATCAAGTAATTATAAATTTGATTTCTTCAACAACTACAAAAACGGGTTTGATCGTAAAGGCACGATTGGATAAGAAAATTTATTTGAAAGGAATAAAGGTTTCAGACAAAGAAATGGAATCTTTAAATT
>NZ_JAYSSZ010000081.1:0-14456 GCF_043720215.1 Flavobacterium sp.
GAAAACTTCAAACAATAGTAAAGCAAAGGAGTGAATGATATAGATTAGTTTGCACTTAAACAGCCACTTAAATCCGTTTTTTGTATTCAAAATAAAATAAAAAATGTTTATCTCATTTTTTGGTTATCCTGCTTATCCTTTTTCAATTTCACTCTTTTACATTCCATTGCTTTTTTGTAAGTTTGTGGATTGTACCATTAATTTTTCATTTAATTTTCAAAATGCTTCAAAACCAATCCTTAATTCCCGATATAAAAGCCATTATTCAGACTGCAAGAGATAAAGCAATTAGAGTAGTTGATAACGAACGAACTTTAATGTATTGGAATATTGGAAAACGTATTTTTGAAGAAGAACAACAAGGAAAAGATCGTGCAGATTATGGAACTTACCTAATAAAGTTTCTTTCAGAGCAATTATTACCCGAATATGGCACTGGTTTTTCAGTAAGGCAATTAGAACGTTACCGTCAGTTTTACCGAACTTTTCCAATTGCGACTACACTGTGGACGCAATTGAGTTGGAGTCAATACAAATTATTATTAGCGGTTGATAACCAAGATAAAAGAGAATTTTATGTTGCTGAAACGGTAAAAAATAATTGGACAGTTCGTCAATTAGAACGACAAATAAATAGTAGTTTGTACGAGCGACTTTTAATGAGTAGCGACAGAAAAGATGTTTTGGCAGTGGCTAGAAACGAAAAATTACCATCGGATGCAAGAGAGATTATAAAGGACCCAATGTTTTTAGAATTTTTAGATTTAAAACGGGAAGCTTCATATTACGAAAGAGATTTAGAAACTGCTATTATCACACACCTACAAGATTTTCTTTTAGAATTAGGAAATGGTTTTGCATTTGTAGCAAGGCAAAAACGAATTCATATTGAGGGCGATGACTTCTTCGTAGATTTAGTTTTTTACAACCGTTTGCTACAATGTTTTGTAATCATTGAAATAAAAACCGAAAAACTTACTCATCAAGATATTGGTCAGTTGCAAATGTACGTGAACTATTACGACAGAATTGAGAAAAGCGAAAACGAAAACCCAACTATCGGAATATTACTTTGTGCCAAGAAAAACGACGGTGTGGTTAAATTCTCGTTACCAGAAGACAATAAAAACATCATAGCAAGTCAATACCATTTATACCTACCAACTGAAAAACAATTACTGGAAGAAGTAAAAAAAGAGTTGGACAATTTCGAGGATATCGAAGAAAAGGAATAACACCAAAAACAGAGGTAAAATAATTAGATCAATGATGTTGTATGAATAGCTCACAAGTAGAAATAAATCTTAAAACCCTAATAAATGCATTCGATAAAGAAACCTTTATTTATGAATTATTAGTAGCTTATGGTATATCAAGAACAACAGTAACTAGACTAAAGAAAGGCGATTTTAACCTCTCAAAAGTTCCAGGCGAAGTATTGTATAAAAAGAAAGTTTTATTCAAAGAAGTCCTTTCAGATTCATTACTTACAACAATTGATGAAATTACCAAAAACGAAGAATCCTTAAAACACAACCCTCGTTTTGTTATTGTTACCGATTTTAAAACACTTCTAGCAAAAGACACAAGAACTGGTTTAACTTTAGATATTCCAATTCTTGAAATTGATAAGCACTTTCACTTCTTTTTACCTTGGGCTGGACAAGAAAAATACCAACAAAAAAATGATAATCACGCAGACAGAAAAGCCTCTTATGAAATGGCTAAACTGTATGATATTTTGGTTCACGAAAACCCAACTATTTATGACGATGGCGGACATAATTTAAACATATTTTTATCCAGAATTCTATTTTGTTTTTTTGCCGAAGACACAAATATATTTCCTGTCGAGGGAATGTTTACCGATACACTGGCACAGCATACCAATCCAAACGGAAACGATGTTGATTCATTTTTAGACCGATTATTTTTAAAATTAAATACGGAGTTTGATAATGATGCACCTGCGTTTCTTAAAGAATTTCCGTATGTAAATGGTGGTCTGTTTAATGATACTATTAAATCGCCTAAATTTTCTTCAAAAGCTAGGAAAATAATTTTAGAATGTGGCGAATTAAACTGGAGTGAAATTAACCCAGATATTTTTGGTTCGATGATTCAGGCAGTTGTAAATCCTGAATACCGTAGCGGTTTAGGAATGCACTATACTTCGGTACCCAATATTATGAAAGTAATTGAACCTTTGTTTCTAAACGAATTAAACGAAGAGTTCGAAAAAAGTAAAGACAGTCCAGCAAAACTCAAAAAACTGTTACACCGATTATCCAGAATAAAAATATTTGATCCTGCTTGTGGTAGTGGTAATTTCTTGATTATATCTTACAAAGAATTAAGACGTTTAGAAATTAAAATTCTACAACAAATACACGAACTAGAATCGCAGGTTTCAATTGTTTTTACACAAATTAAACTGTCTCAATTTTATGGAATAGAGTTAGACGATTTTGCTCACGAAATGGCAATTTTATCACTTTGGTTAGCCGAACATCAAATGAATAAAGTATTTATTGCTGATTTACACGATTATGGTGATGCGGAAAATTTATTACCATTAAAAAGTGGAGGAAATATTATACAGGGTAATGCAACAAGAATAGATTGGGAAAAAGCTTGTCCAAAAGCTAAAAATAATGAAATTTATATTTTAGGGAATCCACCATATTTGGGTTACAGCCGTCAAGATATAGAGCAAAAAAAAGATATGGAAATTGTCTTTTCAGAAATTAGAGATTATAAAAAATTAGATTACATAAGTTGTTGGTTTGTTAAGGCATCAAATTTTATTAGCAAAACAAATTATAAATTTTCATTTGTAACAACCAACTCAATTACACAAGGCGAACAAGTAGCATTACTTTGGCCTTTTATATTTTCAAAAGAATTAGAAATAGGATTTGCACACACATCGTTCAAATGGACAAACAATGCCAAAGGTAATGCTGGGGTTTCAGTAGTTATTATTGGATTGCAAAATAAACTTAATCAAGATAAATATTTGTTTTATAATGGATTAACGAAAAAAGTAGGGAATATTAATGCGTATTTAATAGAAGGTTCAAATATCATTGTTAGTCAATTAATGAATCCAATTTCAGAATTACCTACTATGATAAAAGGAAGTTCGCCAGGTGATGATGGGAATCTTTTATTGGATGAAGATGAAAAAAATAAAATTATTTCTGACAATCCAAGTTTCATTAATTTTATTAAAAAATATATTGGTGCTCGAGAATTTATGAATAATTTTTATAGATATTGTATTTTAGTTGAAAATGAAGATTTAGGTATTGTCAAAAACTATGCGCCCATTACTGATAGATTTGAAAGAGTAAAAAAATTTAGATTAGAAAGTAAAAAAGAATCAACAAGGAAAAAAGCATTGAATCCAAATAAATTTGATGAAATGAAATACAAAATGACCGACTCAATCTTAATTCCTCAAACTGGGTCAGAAAGAAGGGAATACATACCAGTTGGTTTTTTTGATAATAGTTATGTAATTTCAAATGCAGCAAGAGTTATTTATGATGCTGAGCCTTGGTTATTTGGACTTTTATCTTCTAAAATGCACATTGTTTGGGTTAAAGCAGTTTCAGGAAGATTAAAAACGGATATGCAATATTCTAATACACTTTGTTACAATACGTTTCCATTTCCAGAAATTACAATCAAGCAAAAGGAAATTATCAATTTACACGTTTTTGCAATTTTAGAGGAAAGAGAGAAATATACCGAAAAAACAATGTCACACTTATACGATCCAGATAAAATGCCAAAAGGACTAAAAGAAGTCCATCACGAATTGGATTTAGCAATTGAACGATGTTATAGGTTAAAACCGTTTGAAAGTGATGTAGAAAGATTAGAATTTCTTTTTAATGAATATGAAAAAATGACATTAAAAAAGGATTTGTTTTCTCCCGAGAAAACCAAAAAAATAAAAATCAAGTAATATGCCAGATATAGTTCACGTTTCATACAACCAAACAGGTAAAAGTAAAAGCACTAATGCGTTTGGTATGCGAGAAATGCAGGAACGTGCTTTTGAAGCTCGTTCAGCACAACATTTACTCATAAAAGCACCACCAGCATCAGGAAAATCGAGAGCGTTAATGTTTATTGGGTTAGATAAATTAATGAATCAAGGTTTAAAAAAAGTAATTGTTGCAGTTCCCGAAAAATCCATTGGTAGTTCGTTTAACAAAACTGAACTTTCAAAATATGGTTTCTTTGCAGATTGGGAACCAAACCCAATATACAATCTTTGCACACCTGGAGGCGAAAAAAGTAAAGTAGGTGCTTTTAAAAAATTCCTTGAAAGTGATGAAAAAATTCTAATATGTACACACGCAACGCTTCGTTTTGCTTGTGATGGTATTGATGAAAAAGTTTTTAACGAAACAGTACTGGCAATAGATGAGTTTCACCACGTTTCTGTAGATGGAGAAAACAGACTAGGCGAGGTTTTACGAAACATTATGTCTAAATCATCAGCACATATTGTGGCAATGACAGGCTCATATTTTCGTGGAGATAGTGTCCCAATTTTATTACCGGAACTAGAAGAAAAATTTACAAGAGTTAAATATGATTATTACGAACAGTTAAATGGTTATGAATATTTAAAAACATTAGGTATTGGTTATCATTTTTATCAAGGACGATATACATCGGCAATTGATGAAATTTTAGACGAAAGCAAAAAAACAATCATACATATTCCTAGTGTTAATGCTGGAGAATCTACCAAAGACAAATACGAAGAGGTAAATAGAATTATTGATAGTTTGGGAGAATTAGAGTATCAAGATACCGAAACTGGTATTTTGTATGTTCGTAGTAGAAAAACAGAAAAATTATTAAAAGTTGCCGATTTAGTAAACGATAATCAAAAAGAACGAGATAAAATACAAGGGTTTTTACGCACTATTACTGGCCCAGATGATATAGATATTATCATAGCGTTAGGTATGGCAAAAGAAGGCTTTGACTGGCCTTATTGCCAGCACGCATTAACCATTGGTTACAGAGGTTCATTAACCGAAATTATTCAAATTATTGGTCGTTGTACGAGAGATAGTAACAATAAATCACACGCTCAATTTACAAATCTAATAGCTCAACCTGATGCAGAAGATGGAGAAGTAAAATTATCGGTTAATAATATGCTAAAAGCTATAACTGCTTCATTATTGATGGAACAAGTATTAGCACCAAATTTTAAATTCAAACCTAAATTTCCTGATGAAGATGATGACGATTCAGAAGATGACGAAAATACCATCAGAATAAATGGATTTAAAACCCCAACTTCAAATCGTGTAAAAGACATTATAGAATCAGACATTACTGACCTTAAAGCGACTATTTTACAAGACGATAGAATGTTAAAAGCAATGCCAGGGAATGTTGATCCCGAAGTAATAAATAAAGTATTAATTCCAAAAATAATTAGAGAAACATATCCTGATTTAACAGATGAACAAGTAGAAGAAGTTCGTCAGTATGTGGTGGTAGATTCTGTAATAAAAAATGCAAATATTGAAACGCAAGGCGACAAGCGTTTTATTCGTATGGCAGATAGTTTTGTTAATATTGATGATATAGATATTGACTTGATAGATACAATTAATCCGTTTCAAAAAGCATTCGAAATACTTTCTAAATCAGTTACAGCATCTGTTTTTAAAGCAATACAAGAAACCATTGATGCGGGTAGAATACAAATGACCGAAGAAGAAGCCATAATTCTATGGCCAAAAGTAAAAAACTGGGTAGCAAGAACAAACGAACACCCAAGCATACAATCATTCGACCCACAAGAAAGAAGATTAGCAGAAGCAATACTATTTTTAAAAGAGCAAAAGCGTAAAGCAAAAGCAAATGAGTAAGAAGCAAACATTAAAAGATATTTTTGATGATGATGATTTTGGAATTTTAGATTCTAAAGAAAAAGTATCAGGCATTAAAACAGAGGACGAGCGACTTATCGAATCGTTCCAAGAAATCAATGCTTTTTTTGAAAAGAATAAAAGAGAACCTTTGGCTAATAATGTTACTGAATTTAAGTTGTTATCAAGATTAAAAAGTTTAAGAGCTGATAATAAAAAAACAGAATTATTAAAAGATTATGACCAGTTTAATCTTTTGAGCAATAAAACAGTTGAAATAAATTCTGTGAACGATATTTTAGCCGATGATGATTTAGGGATTCTCGATATGGATGATTCATTAGATATTTTCAAATTAAAAAACGTTACGAGTTCTAAAGACCGTGAAGAAGCAGATTTTGTAGCAAGAAGAAAAAAATGTGAAGATTTTGATAAGTATGAGCATTTATTTATTCAAGTTCAAAATGAATTAAAATCGGGTAAAAGAAAATTAGGAGAATTTGAAAATGCAGAGAAAAATCTTGAGGAAAATAAATTTTATGTATTAGATGGTATTTTGCTATATCTTAAAGAAGCTGATATTGAAAATAAAGAAAGAAAAATTCCGTCAGGTAATAGAGTTAGAAAAGATGGTAGAACAAGGATAATTTTTGAAAACGGTACAGAAAGTAATATGTTGTATCGCTCATTAGCTAAAGCACTATATAACAATGGAAAAATTGTAACAGATAGCGATAAATCAATAGAAAATGAATTATTCAAAAATGCCAATATTGTAAATGAAGCCGATGTAGAAACGGGTTGGATTTATATTCTAAAATCAAAATCAACTAATAGTGATATTGCTGGTATTGAAAACTTACATAAAATAGGATTTTCAAAAATTGATGTAAAAGAAAGAATAAAAAATGCTAACAAAGAAGCTACTTATCTGATGTCAGAAGTGCATTTAATTTCAACAATTCAATGTTACAATGTCAATCCTCAAAAATTTGAGCAATTATTACATCGTTTCTTTGGAGCAGTTTGTTTAAATATTGACATACACGATACTAAAGGAAGACGATTAACACCACGAGAATGGTTTGTTGTGCCATTACCAATAATCAATGAAGCTATTGATTTAATACTTTCAGAGGCTATTGTAAATTATAGATATGATTCAGAAAATAAGATGATAATCCCAAAATAAGATTCCTAATAATATAGAAATTAATTAATAAATAATTTAAGGAATGGTGTTAAGTAAAAAGTCTTTAGAAAAATTAAGGGAGTTGATAAACGAAGAAACGGAATATCGTTCTGGTTCAAATTTAGTAGGTTTCTTTAATCAATTAGGCTATAAAGAATTTTACGGGCAAGGTTTTCCGTCAAGGTGGAAATATACTGATGATAAATTAGAAGAAATAAATGGTACGCCAGAGTTAGACAAGTGTATTAAAATGGTTTTTGCTCCTGTAAATTTTATTGGAAATTATGATGTGTTAGATAAACATATCAATTCTTTTAATGATTATCTAGCTTTCGATGATTGGAAAGTGATTAGAAACGGAAAAGATATTTCTTTTAGCAAGGCTGATAAAATAAATTTTGACGTTAAAAAGGAAGTAAATGAAGAAGATTTCATTAATCAAGAGTTTGATGAAGTATCGATTTATGAATTAAATCTTGACGGAATAATAAGTGATATATTAAACTCAAGAATTCAAGAGATAAAAGCAAATATTAAGGGAAATGCTCCTTTGTCGGCAATTGTAATTATAGGAAGTTCATTAGAGGGGATATTATTAGGATTTGCATCTAAAAATCCAAAAGATTTCAATCAGACAAATGTGGCTCCAAAAGATAAAGAAGGTAAAGTAAAATCTTTCCACGAATGGTCATTAAGTAATTTTATTGATGCTGCTAATGAAATGGGGCTTTTAAAAGAAGATGTGAAAAAGTTTAGCCATACAGTAAGAGATTTTAGAAATTACATTCATCCGTATGAACAAATTAGTAAAAATTTTAACCCAGATATTCATACTGCAAAATTATGTTGGAATGTATTAAAAGTAGCTATGATACAGTTGTCAAAAAAATAAGTACGGACTAATTAATGTTGAAAATTAAAAAAAGTTATATGTTAAATCAATCATTTTCTTTTGAAAATTTTAAGATTATTCACGAGATAGAAAATCGTAAAGGAAATTATTATAAAGATTTCTATTCAGATGAATATCAAGATGCTTCTACACTTCTTAAAGCGAAAAGAAGAGATTTTAAACTAGAAAAAAAGAAAATAGTTAGAGATGAAGCCGCTTATATTTTAGCTTTTGAACAAAAAAAAGAGTTTGAAGATTTAAAGGAAAATTATTTAGAAAATGACTTAAATAAATTCTCAAATGAAGTCAATAAAAGTGATTTTAATTTTAAGCTAACACCTTTTGTCCCGGAATCTAGTTCTAAAACAATTTATACCACTAGCAAAGATGCAGTATCATTCTTTGCTATGAAACAATTGCAGTATAATATTTTTAGAACTTTCAAAGTAAAACAAGCAAACAGATATCAGATAGTAAAACAGGTTAAAATTTTGCTTCAAGATAAATTTCCAAAATTTATTATTAGAACTGATATCAAATCATTTTATGAAAATGTTCCGCAATACGAGTTGTTAAAACTAATAGAAAACAATTCTTTATTAAGTCCGAAATCAGTCTCATTAATTAAAAACTTACTCTATAACTATAATATTTTAACAAATCAATTAGAGGTAAAAGAAAAACTCAGAAAGGGTATTCCGAGAGGTATTGGTGTTAGTCCATTCTTGGCAGAGTTATATATGAGAAAGATTGATGAAGAAATCAGAAATATTGAAAGTGTTTCTTTTTATGGAAGATATGTTGATGACATTATTATTTTCTTTACACCAAAATCCAAACATTCCTCAAATAATTATTTAGATAAAGTAAAAAAAATAATTGAAGACAAAGGACTAAATATAAATGATGATATTATTCCGGGTAAAGACCCTAAGACTCAAGAAGTCGATTTGTTGAATAACAATACAACCACTAAAGATATTAGCCTTTTAGGATATAAATTTAAAATAGTTAATTCTGAATTTAAGGAAGTTGAGTTATCTGAAAATAAAAAAATAAAATATAAAGAACGGATAACAAAATCAATTGATAAATACCTGAATGAATATCCACACAATAGCATAGAGGCTAGAAAGTTGTTAATTCATAGATTTAATTATTTAACAAAAAATTCAAAACTTCACCAACCAAAGAAAGGGTTGATAGGTGTTTATTATTCCAATAGTTTACTTGAAAATGACTGCGTTAGTTTGAGTAGGTTAGATCAAATGCTTCATACAGTAGTTGATACTAAATTACCAATTTTGGGATTTCCAAATTTAAATAAAAGATTAAAAAAATTTAGTTTTTTAAAAGGCTTTAATGAAAAGAGTTTTTATAACATCAATGGAAAAAAGAAAAACATTCCCGATTTGCGTTCGGCAAAATATAAAACGGCAAAAGTATTAATGAATAATTTCGAAAGAATTGTTGAAGCCTGGAAATGATGAAAAAAAAGAAAATTAAAAAAAGTTTAAAATACTCTAAAAACAGAGTAGTGCTTTCAGATACGTTACCTTATGAAACACCATTAACCTTTTCAAACAGACATTTTTATAATTTTTTGGATCAATATGAAGTTGATTTTATAAAAGAAGGGAGTGAAAAATTTTCATTTGCAAAACAAGATAATGTTAAAAAAGGAGCAGTTATAGAACAGTTTATGAAAATTTTGTTTGATTTGTCAAATGGAAGTGTAAATAATGTAATTACTATTGATAGGGATTCGAAAAAATCAGAAAATCGAAAAATTCCATTTGTTTATAGAATAACTCATAAAGAAAAAGATTATAGAGAATTAGCTATTCCACACCCTAAAAGCCAAGTTGAATTAGTTACATTCTATGAAAAATACAAAGAACTGATATTATATTATTCTAAAGAAAGTAAATTTTCTATTCGCAAACCATTTTCTGTTGCCAAATTCGTTTTTAATAATGACAAACTTAACAAGAAAAACGCAGGAGATGAAAACGATTTTATTGAAAGTGATGGTAAAGAATATGAGAACTTAAAAAACTTTTTTACATACAAGAAGTATTCTAATATTTATCAATTTTATGAAGATTATCATTACCATCGTTCGGAGAAAAAATATGATAAAATGTTCAAATTTGATATTGCTAAATGCTTTGATAGCATTTACACACATTCAATAAGTTGGGCTATTTTTAACAAAGAAATTGTAAAAGATAATATTTCAGTTTCAAATCAAACTTTTCCCGGACAATTTGATAATTTTATGCAAAGTGTTAATTACGGGGAAACTAACGGGATTATTATTGGTCCGGAATTTTCACGAATATTTGCGGAGTTAATACTGCAACAAATTGACAAATCTGTAGAAACTGATTTACGTAAAGATGATAAATTGTTTTATAAAACAGATTATGAAGTTTACAGATATGTAGATGATTTCTTTGTGTTTTATAATGATGACAACACTAAAGACAAAATCCTTTCACGATACAAACTCAATCTGAAGGAATATAAAATGTCAATTAGCGAATCTAAAACCCATTATTATAATAAACCGCTAATTACAGAGCTTACCATTGCCAAAGAAAAAATGGGTGATTTATTTAGCAAAAAAATTAAATTCTCAATTGAGGATTATACTGAAGATGATGGTGTCTTAAAAAAATTAAACTTTGAATGTGATTCAAATCATTTGATTACTAGATTTAAAATCTTGGTAAAAGAATCTAAGGTTGAATATAAGGACATAATGAATTATACATTGGCAATCATCAATAAGAGGGTTGAAAGAAGTATAAATAAATTTGAAAATTACTATTCTGGCTTGGTAAATCTAAAAAGCAAGAGGGAATTAACAGAGGAGCAGTTAAAGAAAATGGTAAAGCAGGAAAAAGCATTTACTGACTTCATAATAGAAATATTAGATTTCACTTTTTTTCTATATACGGTTGCTCCAAGAGTTAATTCAACCATTAAACTTTCAAATATATTATCGGCTGTAATGCTTTATTATAAGGGAAAATATAAGTTTAATGCTGGGAATCCTCTAAGTCCGAAAGAATACAAACTTTTTTCAAGGTTTGATGAACAAAATTCCAATAGAGAATTAATATTCAAGAAAATATCTGATGAAATTAATTTAATACTGTTGAATAATAAATCGGAAAAACATATTCAAATTGAAACCTTATACCTATTTATAATTTTACGTGAATTAGGTAAAAATTATAAATTAACACAAACAGATTTATTAGCATATTTTAAGTTAAAAAGAAATGAAAGTACAAATTCTTTTGAATTTGACTTTGAACCAAACTATTTTGTAATTACTGTCTTGTTGTTTTACATAAGAAATACACACGGTTTTGAAGAAGTTAAAAAGGCAATTAAAACTGCTATTATAAATAAGATTAAAAATGTTGATGAAGATAAAAGAAAGAAATCGGCAGAGTTAGTTTTACTTTTTTTTGATATACTGGTTTGCCCATTCGTTGACAATAAATTTAAGAGATATATAATGGATTTATTCAATATTCCAGTACTTTTACACTTTGATATACTTAATTTTAAAAAAGAAAAAAAGTATTGGTTTACAAAATGGGATAATTTTAATTTATCAAAAGAATTAACAGCAAAAAAATCGTTACAAGTTTACGACTAAAATATAAAGTTTTGCAACCAGTCAAACCGAATGCGGATTTAAGTTTGAAAATTAAATATTGGAATTTTAATTATTTGGCTTTTTGTCGAGTATGATAAGTTTTTTTATTTGAAGGATAATTTTTAACCGCCACACACAAGCAAAACAATTACACTTTAAAAGGTGATCTAATTTGGAATGGACTTGTCTGTTTTAATGAAGAATTAAAGGTAGTCTGACTGGGCTGCCTTTTTTATTTGAATCGATATGAAAAGGTTTAATTTATAATCTAATTAATAGTAATCCAACCACAATGAAACTACTAACAAAATCTCGTTTCAAAATAGCGCTAGAATGTTCTAATAAACTTTTTTTTACTTCCAAAAAAGAATATGCAAATAATAAAAATGAAGACCCTTTTTTGAAAGCATTAGCAAATGGTGGCTTCCAAGTAGAAGAATTAGCAAGACTTCATTATCCAAACGGTATTTTCATAAACACAGAAAACTATGAATATGAAAAAGCAGCTCAACTAACACAAGAAGCGTTGCAGAATGACAATGTGGTAATTTATGAGGCTGCTTTTCAATTTGATGGGCTTTTTATAAGAACAGATATTATTGTTAAAAACGGGAATACTATTAAGCTAATTGAAGTAAAAGCCAAGTCTTTTAATCCAAACGAAGAAAATAATTTTATAGGTACTCGTGGTGGTTTAGTCAGTTCGTGGAAGCCTTACTTATTTGATTTGGCTTTTCAAAAATATGTGGCTCAAAAAACGTTTCCTCAATTCAAGTTTGATGCCTATTTGTTAATGGCAGATAAAACTAAGAAAGCAAGTATTGATGGTTTAAATCAATTATTCCGAATTCCAAATAATGGCAATCCAAGAACAGATATTATAAAAAAAGTGCATTCTCTTAAAGAAATTGGTAATTCAGTATTGTCAGAAGTAAATGTTGATACTATCGTAAATGATATTATCGATGACAAATACAAGTATTACGAAAACCTCAATTTTGAAGAAGCTATTGTAACTTTCAAGAAAGCCTATCAAGAAGACAAATATCTAAATTGGCCAACACAATTCAGTGCTTGTAAAAATTGTGAATTTAAAGCAACTCTCGAACAAGAAGAAGAGGGATTGCTTTCAGGTTTTAAACTTTGCTTTACCAAACAATTAAATTGGTCATCTTCGGATTTTAATAAACCAAATGCCCTGCAAATATGGAACTTCAGAAGAAAAAACGTTATGGAAGAAAACCGTATGTTAATGGAACAATTGACTGTAGAAGATTTTAATATTAAAGCCGAAGCAGACAGAATAGCTCCATCCGAAAGACAATGGATTCAAGTAGAAAAAGCGGTAAATAACGATAATTCAATTTATGTAGAAAAGGAAGCGTTAAAACAGGAAATGAATAAATGGATTTTTCCTCTACATTTTATAGACTTTGAAACAAGTACAGTAGCCTTACCTTTTACTGCTGGTCGCAAACCTTATGAGCAAGTAGCATTCCAGTTTTCACATCATAAATACAATGAAGATGGAACTATACAACACCAAAGCCAATATATTAATAATACAGCAGGTGAATTTCCTAATTTTATTTTTGCTAGAGCTTTACAAGCAGCTATTGGAAATGATGACGGCACAGTTTTCAAATTTGCAACCCACGAAAATACTATTATCAATGCTATAATTACTCAATTGGAAGAAAGTGATGAAGCAGACAAAGAAAAAATAATTACTTTCCTGAAAACAATCTCTAAATCTACCAAAAACCAAGTAAAACAATGGGAAGGTCATAGAAATATGGTTGATTTATGTAAAGTGGTCAAAGACTATTATTACAATCCATATACAAATGGATCCAACTCCATCAAGGCAGTTTTACCAGCAAGTTTAAACTCAAGTGAATTCTTAAAAAAGAAGTATAGTCAACCAATTGGTAATATATTGTTGAGCAGTAAAAACTTTCCAACAAATCATATTTGGTTACAAATGGATAGAGATAAAGTAATTAATCCATACAAAACACTACCTCTATTATTTGACAATTGGAGTGAAACAGAACTGGAAGATAATATTTCCGATATAGAAAATATTGCAGATGGTGGAGCGGCATTAACAGCTTATGCAAAATTGCAATACGTTGATATGACAGCCAAAGAAAGAAATGAAATCACGCTAGGACTATTAAAATATTGTGAATTAGATACTCTAGCAATGGTTATGATTTATGAACATTTTAAATATGATATAATTGAAAAATAAAACATATATTTTCTTTTGTAATGTTCGAGTTTTTTGGTAACAATAAATTTTAATTATCTCATTCAGCTGCACAAAAACTGTCTTTAGTCCAAGTATTCCTAAAGCCAGTTCTTTGTTTGCTTCATTTCACTAATTACATTTATAATAGCGAGAATATCTTTTTTCGTTCGATGGTAAAAAGGACGTTTTACATTTCAATTGCCCCTCCTTGCCAACGCTCCAAAAGTTTTTGTATGCCCTAGAAAGTTTTCGGTTCAAAAGAGAAAATACGTCAAAGGCAACAAAAACTTTCCCCAAGCTGTGTTACATAATTGAGTATTATAGTTCATCACAAAGCGTTAATATTGTTTTTTTGGTTTTTGCAATGAAGCTATAATATCATTTATGTAAAACAGCCGCTCCACCCACCGCACTTGTGGTTTTGCTCCAGGGCAACATTTTGAGCAAATCCCATCGCATCACCCATTTGCTCAAAAAACCGTCCTTCACAAACCACTAATACTGCTCCTAAGGAAGTTTTA
>NZ_JAYSSZ010000082.1:0-14389 GCF_043720215.1 Flavobacterium sp.
TTTAGGGCCAGTTTTAGAGACTATAAATAATGTGGCATCAATTCTGGAAGACGAATTTAATTCAGCAAATGACAACCCGATTATTGATGTAAAAAATCAACATGTTTATCATGGTGGAAATTTTCACGGAGATTATATTTCCTTAGAAATGGATAAATTGAAGATTGTTATTACAAAATTGACCATGCTTGCTGAACGACAATTAAATTATTTGTTAAACTCTAAGATAAACGAAATTCTTCCTCCATTTGTAAATTTGGGAACTTTAGGTTTTAATTTTGGGATGCAAGGGGTTCAGTTTACAGCAACTTCGACTACTGCCGAAAATCAAATGCTATCTAACCCAATGTATATTCATAGTATTCCTAATAACAATGACAATCAAGACATTGTGAGTATGGGAACAAATGCTGCTGTTATTACATCAAAAGTTATTGAAAATGCTTTCGAAGTTTTAGCGATAGAACTAATTACAATTGTACAAGCTATAGATTATTTAGAGCAAAAAGATGCCATTTCATCTGTAACTAGAAAAATGTACAACGATGTTCGAAAAATAATCCCAACGTTTAGCAAAGATCAAGTGATGTATCCTTTTGTTCAGAATGTAAAAGACTATTTGATAAATAATTAATACATTAGTATTTAAGTTTCACTCAAAATTATATAAATTATGAAAAAAGTAATGTTTTTTTTGGTTTTAATGATGCAGTTTGTAAACGCTCAAGAATTTGCATTAGTAAAGAAAGAGGGCAAGTTTGGTTATATTTCTAAAACAGGAGAGTTTGCCATTCAGCCAAAATTTAAAGTAGCTAAAAATTTCTCAGAGGGATTGGCTGCTGCCGAGGATAATAAAAAATGGGGTTTTATAAACCCACAAGGAGAATGGGTAATTCCCGCTACTTTCGATGATGCTAAATACTTTAATAATGGGTATTGTGTAGTTGCTAAAGATAAAAAATGGTTTTATATAAATAAAAAAGGAGAGGAACAAAAATCTCCAGCTTCGGATAAAGTTTATGATTTTGAAGATGGTGTTGCATTCATAAAACAAGGAGATAAAACAGGATTGATAAATTCAAAAATGGCAGTAATCCTAGAACCAAAATATGATGTTATAAAATCTTTTCAAAACGGATTCGCAAGAGTAAGAAATAATGATCGTTGGGGAATTATAGACAAAACAGGAAAAGTCGTAGTCGAAATAATATATGATGAAATAGGCGATTATTACAAAAATACTACTTGGGCAAAAAACGGCACTTCATTTGGGTTAGTCATTGCAGGAAAATTTAAAGTGATTGAAGGTGTTGACAAAATTTGGGATTTCTTAGCGCAAGATTTAACCTATGCTAAGAAAAACGAAAAAATAGGATTTATAGACCTAAAAGGGAATTGGGTTATCGAGCCTAAATTTGATAAAGCAAGAGCGTTTGTGAAAAATTTAGCACCAGTTCAAATTGGTAAAAAATGGGGTTATATCAATACAAAAGGAGTTTTTGTGGTAGAACCAGCATATAATGATGCTGAAATTTTTAGCACAGACGGTTTTGCACCAGTAAAAGATAAAGAATGGGGTTTTATTAATGAAACTGGAAAATTAGTTGTCCCTTGCCAATACGGTATTACAGCAGGTCTTTTCGCCATGTTTAAGGACGATGAAAAAGGATTTGTTAGCGGATTAGCAAGAGTAATCAGCAAAAAGAAATTCGGATTTATAAAATCAGATGGAAGTGTTCTAGGAAACCAATGGTTTGATAGTGCAGAACCTTTTAAAAAATAAAATTATATAAAATTGCAATCAATCTAAAATCTGCAATCTAATATCTAAAATTAAATGATGAAATGTGCTTTAGTAACAGGAGGTTCAAGGGGAATTGGTAATGAAATTTGCAAAAAATTAGCTGCGGATTCTGATTATCATATTCTTATCAATTATCAATCGAATAAGGCTGCTGCCGAAAAAACTTTGGAAGAAGTAAAACAATTAGGCGCAACAGGCGAAATAATTCAATTTGATGTTGCCAATTTTGAAGAAGTAAAAAATGTACTCACACAATGGCAAGATGCAAATCCAAATGCGATTGTTGAAGCTATAGTAAATAATGCAGGGATCGCAAAAGATGGGTTATTCATGTGGATGACTCCTGAAGATTGGACAAGTGTTGTTAATACCAGTTTGAACGGATTCTTTAATGTAACTAACTTTTTTATCCAAAAAATGTTGCGTAACAAATACGGACGAATAGTAAATATGGTATCTGTTTCGGGTGTAAAAGGAACGCCAGGACAAACTAATTATTCTGCTGCAAAAGGAGCAGTTGTTGCTGCTACAAAAGCATTAGCACAAGAAGTAGCAAAGCGAAATATTACTGTAAACGCTGTTGCACCAGGATTTATAAGAACAGATATGACAAGTGATTTGGACGAAAAAGAACTCATAAAAATGGTTCCTGCAAATCGTTTTGGTGAAGCCGAAGAAGTAGCAGATTTAGTAAGTTTTCTAGTGTCAAGAAAGTCAAGTTATATCACAGGAGAAGTTATTAATATTAATGGAGGAATTTATTCTTAAAAAATATTTATAAATAATGAATAAAAGAGTTGTCATTACCGGAATGGGAATTTACTCCTGTATAGGAACTTCATTAGACGAGGTTAAAAATTCATTATACGAAGGTAAATCAGGAATTGTTATTGATCCAGAACGAAAAGAATTTGGTTTTCAATCTTCACTAACAGGAATGGTTCCTAAGCCAGAATTAAAAGAATTGCTTTCTCGAAGACAAAGAATAAGTCTTGGAGAAGAAACAGAATATGCCTATATGGCAACTATCGAAGCGTTAAAAAATGCCAATATAGATGATGCTTTTTTTGATGACAATGAAGTAGGAATTATGTACGGAAATGACAGTGTTTCTAAAGCAATAATTGAAGCTACTGACATAATTCGTGAAAAAAAAGACACTTCACTCATAGGTTCTGGTGCGATTTTTAAATCGATGAATTCGACTGTAACAATGAATCTTTCTACCATCTTCAAATTAAGAGGGATAAACTTAACTATTAGTGCGGCTTGTGCAAGTGGATCACATTCAATAGGATTGGCTTATTTTTTAATAAAAAGCGGATTTCAAGACATGATAATTTGCGGAGGAGCACAAGAAATAAACAAATATGCGATGAGCAGTTTTGATGGTTTGGGTGTTTTTTCTCCAAGACAAGACGAACCAGCTAAAGCTTCTAGACCTTTCGATGCGTCTCGTGATGGATTAGTTCCAAGCGGCGGCGGCGCAACTTTAATTTTAGAAAGTTACGAATCAGCAATAAAACGAGGAGCAAATATTATTGCAGAAGTAATAGGTTACGGATTTTCATCAAACGGAGGTCACATTTCCACACCAAATGTCGAAGGACCAGCTACAGCCATGCAAAGAGCACTCGATGAAGCCAATGTAAAAGCTAGTGAAATAGATTATATCAATGCACACGCAACATCAACGCCAGTTGGAGATGGAAACGAAGCCAAAGCAATATTGGAAGTTTTCGGCGAAAGCAATCCTTATGTAAGTTCAACAAAATCGATGACAGGTCACGAATGTTGGATGGCAGGAGCAAGCGAAGTCATATATTCTATTCTTATGATGCAAAATGATTTTATTGCACCAAACATCAATTTAGAGAATCCAGATGAAGATGCAATAAAATTAAATTTAGTTAAAACAACATTAAATAAAAAAATTGATATATTTTTGTCGAATTCTTTCGGTTTCGGAGGAACAAATTCTGCATTAGTTATAAAAAAGTTTAAAAAGGGCGATGAATAAAGAAGAAATAGTAAACAAAATAAATGATTTTTTGGTCGATGAGTTCGAAGTAGATCAAGATGACATTCAACCAGAAGCCAATCTAAAAGATACTTTAGGGTTAGATAGTTTAGATTACGTAGATTTGGTAGTCTCTGTCGAATCTAATTTTGGTGTAAAATTAGTTGAAGTAGATTTTGTAGGAATAGCTTCTTTTCAAAGTTTTTATGACTTAATCGAAAACAAAATTAAGCTTAAAGCATAATTTCATTTCTTAGATAGTTAGACTTCTTAGATTAGTTAGATTTAAAATTCTAACTATCTAAGAAGTCTAATTGTCTATTAGGAATTTAGGTTTCTTAAATTATAAGATTAGTTGGATTTAAAATTCTAACAATCTATAAGGTCTAATAATCTAATAATCTATCAATGGCTCAATGGGACGGAAAATCTAGGGGAACAGTCTTAGGATATAAGATTTTTGTTTTTTTTATAAAAAAGGCAGGAATAAAGTCTGCTTATTTTATTCTTTATTTCGTGGCTTGTTATTATTTTATTTTTCTTAAGAAAAGTAACAGATCCATTTTTTATTATTTCAAAGAACGATTGGGTTATTCTTATTTTAAATCAAAAAAAATGGTTTTTAGGAGTTATTATACTTTTGGACAAACCATTCTCGACAAAGTTTCTATCTCGGCAGGAATGCAAAACAGATTCACTTATGAATTTGATGGTGTAGAAATATTAAAAAAACTATTACGAGAAAAAAAAGGTGGCGTTCTTATTAGCGCACACATTGGAAATTTCGAAATAGCGGAACATTTTTTTGGAGAAATAGATGTCGATTTTCAAATAAACCTTGTTACTACCGATTTAGAGCATTCTGCAATAAAGAATTATCTCGATAAAATATCAAAAAAATCAAGCATTAAATTAATCCTAATAAAAGATGATTTGTCTCATATTTTCGAAATAAATGCCGCTTTGACTAGAAACGAATTAGTTTGTTTTACAGGCGATAGGTATTTTGAAGGTGTAAAATCATTATCAGAAGAATTACTAGGACAGGAAGCAAAATTTCCTGCAGGACCATTTCTTATTGCCTCAAGACTAAAAGTCCCTGTTGTTTTTGTTTATGTAATGAAAGAAGCTAATTTGCACTATCATTTATACACTAGAGAAGCACAAGTAAACCATCGAAACGAAAAAGCATTGCTAAAAGAATATACACAAAGTCTCGAATCGATGCTAAAAAAATACCCATTACAATGGTTTAATTATTTCGATTTTTGGACACAATTAGGGAAATAAAATAAATCTTGTATTTTTATAAAACTTCAAAACATATTATGGAAGAATTTGATACAATTATAATAGGTTCTGGAGCAGGAGGATTAGCAACAGCACTTTGTTTGGCAAGAGCAGGACAAAAAATTTTGGTGCTTGAACAGCATTATGTGCCAGGAGGTTGGAGTCATAGTTTTACGCTAAACGGACAGCGTTTTAGTCCAGGAGTTCATTATATGGGTTTGGTAGATGAAGGTCATACAACAAATGAGTTGTATAAAGGATTAGGAATTGCAAATGACCTTGTATTTTTTAGAATGAACAAAAATGGTTATGATCATTGTATTATTGATGATAAAAAATTTGATCTTCCTGCGGGCACAAAAAATCTAGAAGCGAGCCTTATTAAACAATTCCCAAAAGAAGAAAAAAATATAAAAGAATACCTTCATTTAATCGTAAAAGTTAATGAAGAGCTACAATTAATACCAACACTAAAAGGGTTTTGGCAAAACATAACAGTGCCGTTTAGAACCAAACATTTTGGAAAATTTGCACTGTTCACCCTAAAAAGAGTTATCGATTGGCATATAAAAGACCCGATGCTAAAAGCAGTGCTCAACTCACAATGTGGTGATCATGGTTTGCCGCCAATCAGAGCAAGTTTTCCTGTGCATTGTTCTGCGATGAATCATTACCTAGAAGGCGGTTTTTATCCTATGGGCGGCGGTGGCGGCATTGTAAAAGCCATGACAAGCAAAATAAAAAGCCATGGAGGTTTAGTAAGAACGCAACAATCAGTTTCTAAAATTCTAGTAAAAAATAATAAAGCATTTGGAGTTGAATTAGCAGATGGAACCCAAATTTTAGCAAAAAATGTAGTGTCTAATGCTGATCCAGCTGTCACATTTCTAAAATTAATAGGGAGTGAAAATATTAGCAAAAAATTAAATAAAAAATTAACAAAAACTAAATATTCAGTCACATCATTAATTCTTTTTCTGACTTTAGATATGGATGTGACTAAAGCAGGTATAGATTCTGGGAATATTTGGAGGTTTCAAGACGAAAATATAGACCAACATTTTGAAACATTAACAAAAGGAGATATTCTTTCAGGTGACGAATTTCCCGCACTTTTCTTTAGTTGTTCTACGTTAAAAGATCCTACAAGTTTCAACGGGCGATATTATAATTTTGAAGCAGTTACTTATGTAGATTATGATAGTTTTAAACAATTTGAAGGTATGGATGATTATCATTGTCCAGAATATCAAAAATTTAAAGAACGAATCATCGAGAAATTCATGAATAGCATCGAAAAAATGATTCCAAATGCAAAAGAACACGTTGCTCAAGTCGAACTTGGAACACCTAAAACGAATCAATTTTATATAAATGCAACACGAGGAAACGTGTACGGAACCGAAAAAACCCTAAACCAAGTAGGTCCTTTTGTGTATAAATTTAAAACCGAAATAGATAATTTATACCTTTGCGGATCAAGTACATTATCTCACGGAGTAACTGGAGCAACCTATTCAGGTATAGAAACTGCAGCAAGAATCCTGAATTGCACAAAAAATGATTTGCTGATAGAAGATGCAAACCAGAAATTACGAATTTACGATGCTGAGGACAAAACCACATGGCCAGAATGGATACATGTAAAACGTTCGGATAAAGTTAGAACGTTTAAGGAAATTGTGAATGTTTAAAAAATAGAAAATGAAAAATGTTCTCGTTATATATTATTCGCAATCGGGCCAATTAGAATCTATCGCAAGAAACATTGCAAAACCATTAGTAGATTCTGATAAAATTAATGTAGTGTTTCACGAGATTCAATTAGAAAAACCTTTCCCATTTCCATGGAATAAAGAGGCGTTTTTTGATGCTTTTCCAGAATCTTTCTTGCAAATTCCAACGGAACTCAAACCTATTCCAGACGAAATACTAAAAACAAAATTCGATTTAATCCTTTTGCATTATCAAGTTTGGTATTTGTCGCCATCTATTCCAATCAATTCATTTTTACAAAGTTCGGAAGCCAAAACACTTTTCAATAATACACCAGTTATAACTATCAGCGGTTCTAGAAACATGTGGGTTATGGCACAAGAAAAAATTAAAGTTTTATTAAAAAATAATAATGCAAAACTAAAAGGAAACGTAGCTTTAGTAGATAGAGTTGGTAACTTAATAAGTGTGATTACTATTGTAGAATGGATGTTTTCTGGCGTAAAAAAGAAATATTTAAGAATTTTTCCATTACCAGGAGTTTCCGAAAAAGACATTGTTGAATCATCAAAATTTGGAGAAATAATCTTCAAAAATCTTCAAAATAATAATTTTGATAACCTTCAAACTCAATTATTAGAAAATAATGCCGTAAAAATAAGTTCCTATTTAGTTAAAGTTGACAAAACGGCTAACAAAATATTTAATAAATGGTCTAATATTATCAATAATAAAAAAGAATCAAGAAAAACATGGCTAAAAATATTTAATATCTATTTATGGCTTGCAATCTGGTTAATCTCACCAATTGTGTATATCTTGCACGTTTTTTCATATCCTTTTTTCATTAACAAAATTAGAAGAGAAAAAGCTTATTATCAAGGCGTTTAAAATACAATTAGAATATTATGTTTGATGTTTACATAACAAAATCTGGAAAATATTTACCAAATCAAGCAATCTCAAACGATGAGATGGAAAACTTTTTGGGACTTATAAATGAAGCGACATCTAAAGCAAGAAGGATAATTTTACGCAACAACAAAATTGTTAGTCGTTATTATGCTATTGACAAACACGGGAATAGTACACACAGCAATGCCGAGTTAACAAAAAACGCCATAAATGAATTGTTTGACGAAAGTTTTACAGCTCAGGATATGCAATTGTTATCATGTGGAACATCTACGCCAGACGTATTCTTGCCATCTCACGCTGCTATGGTTCACGGATTGCTAAAAAATAAATCGGTCGAGCTAAATTCCTCTACTGGAGTTTGTTGCGCGGGAATGAATTCATTAAAATTTGGGTATCTTTCAGTAAAATCTGGAAACACCAAAAATGCAGTTTGTACCGGTTCAGAAAAAGTATCTACTTGGATGAAATCTGAAAAATACGAACAAGAAGTTGTCAATTTAAAACACCTAGAAGAACAACCAATAGTAGCGTTTAAAAAAGATTTTTTACGTTGGATGTTATCTGACGGAGCCGCAGCTTTCTTGTTAGAAAATGAACCAAAAGGCGAAATCTCACTCAAAATAGAGTGGATGGAAGCCTTTTCTTATGCTCACGAACTTGAAGCTTGTATGTATGCTGGTGGAGATAAACTAGAAAACGGAGAGCTAAAATCTTGGAGTGATTACCATCCAGAGGAATGGCTTAATGAATCTATATTTTCTATCAAACAAGATGTGAAATTATTAGACAAAAATATTTTAATAAAAGGAGCACAAAGCATGAAAGAAGCGTTGGATAAAAACAAGGTTTCAGCAGATCAAATAGATTACTTCTTGCCTCATGTTTCTTCTCATTATTTTGTTGAAGGGTTAAAAAAATCTTTCGCCGAAAACGGAATGGTAATTCCAAACGAAAAATGGTTTATGAACCTTGCGCAAGTAGGAAACGTAGGTTCAGCTTCAATATATTTGGCATTAAATGAATTAATGAATTCTGGAAAACTTAAAAAAGGAGACAAAATTCTTTTATCAGTACCAGAAAGTGGCCGTTTTTCGTATGCGTATGCTTATTTAACTGTTTGCTAGAAAAATATGGAAACATCAAATGCTATTTTTGAAAAAGAGTTTGTAGAAAATTTGCTACCACAAAAATTCCCTTTTGTCATGGTCGATAAAATGTACTCTTATACCGAAGCTTCTTTGGTTTCAGGGCTAAAAATACAAAGTGATAATATCTTTTATCATAACGGAAGCTTCGTGGAAGCTGGATTAGTAGAACACATGGCGCAATCTGTAGCATTACACACGGGATATCAATTTTATCTGAAACAAGAACCTGCACCAACGGGTTATATAGGTTCTATTAAAGATATCGTGATAAAAGAATTGCCAAAACTTAATGATGAGATTCTAACTACAGTTTCGATTCTTCAAGAATTTGGAGGAATAACTTTAGTTGATATCGTGACAAAGTTAAACGGAATCGAAATAGCTACTGGTCAAATGAAAACGGTTTTAGCCAAATAATTTCAACAAGAAATGGATACAACTATAGACATAAAAAACTATTTGCCGCATCGTAAACCTTTTTTAATGGTTGATATGATTCTGATAATGGATGAAGAAAAAGTTGAAACCATTTTTGAAATAAAAAGCGATAATATATTTATTCAAAACAATACTTTTATAGAAGCTGGATTAATAGAAAATGCGGCTCAAACCTGTTCTTCGATTGTTGCAAAAGATTATTTTGTAGATAAGAATAATAAAGACAAATCTGGTGTTGATGTGGTTGGATTTATAAGCGCCATCAAAACATTAAAAATACACAAACTTCCAGAAGTAGGAAATACAATCAAAACAATTTCAACTTTAGTTTCAAAATTCGTAACAGACGATTATAGTTTGTGTACGATGAGTTGTCAAACTTTCAATAATGACGAGTTACTTTTAGAAGGAGAGATTAATCTTTTCATTCAAGAAAATCATTCAAAACAATAGAAAGCAATGAAAGAAAATGAAGTTCCACAAGACAAAGGCAATCTTTCTAAAAGTAACATGAAAGAATTGGTTTATGCAACCGACGAAAAAGGCAATTATACTACTGCTTTAAGCACAGGTTGGGAACCAAAAACGATAGCGCTTTCTAATTCTATCGATGAAATAAACGAACGAATTGCTACTGCAAAAGAACAAGTAAAAAATGGCGAAGTAAGCCCAATTGTTTATTTTATGGAATTCTCTAAAATGGATATTGGTGTGCTTTCCAGTTATGTTGGAATGTGGCAATGGCGCGTAAAAAGACATTTTAAACCTACCGTTTTTGCTAAATTAAGTGATACCATTTTACAGAAATATGCCGAAACTTTCAATATTTCGGTTGAAAAATTAAGAAATTTTAAAACAGATTAATGGAAATCAATTTCACACATCATCAATCTGCGCATTGCGAAAACGGAGTAGCTTCTAATTTGCTTAAAAACAATGGTTTTAATATTAGTGAACCTATGGTTTTCGGTATCGGATCAGGGCTTTTCTTTGTTTATTTACCATTTATAAAAGTAAATTATGCCCCAGCAATAAGTTACAGACCCATGCCTGGTGCTATTTTTAACAAATTAGCAAAACGATTAGGATTAAAAATAAAAAGGCAAAAATTTTCTAGCGAAGCCAATGCTACAAAAGCTTTGGATGAAAATCTAAAAAATAATATTCCTACAGGATTGCAAGTGGGTGTTTATAATTTGACTTATTTTCCAGACGAATATCGTTTTCATTTCAACGCTCATAATTTAGTCGTTTACGGGAAAACCGAAACCGATTATCTCATCAGCGATCCCGTAATGGAAACCGTGACAACATTAACCCACGCTGAATTGAATAAAGTACGTTTTGCCAAAGGAGCTTTTGCGCCAAGAGGACAAATGTATTACCCAGTTTATATTCCTGCTACTATCGATTTAAAAAGTGCTATTATCAAAGGGATTAAGAATACTTGTCGAGATATGTTAGCTCCCGCACCTATTATTGGAGTTAGAGGAATAAAGTTTGTTGCCAGCAGAATTAGAAAATGGCCAGTAAAACACGGAACTAAAAAAGCCAATCATTATCTAGCTCAAATGGTTAGAATGCAAGAAGAAATAGGTACTGGTGGTGGCGGTTTTCGATTTATTTATGCCGCTTTTTT
Source organism: Flavobacterium sp. (assembly GCF_043720215.1). Taxonomy (GTDB): domain Bacteria; phylum Bacteroidota; class Bacteroidia; order Flavobacteriales; family Flavobacteriaceae; genus Flavobacterium. Next base: position 10,974 of record NZ_JAYSSZ010000082.1, read on the forward strand.
ACAAGAATCAGCTGTAATTCTAGAAAACGAAAAACTAAAAGAATTATCACAAGAAATGACAATAATTGGCGATTTATGGAGAGATTTTGCTGTAAATGCTTCTAGAGTTTACAAAAATAGAAGTACACAGGCTGATGTTTACAATACCATTGCTGATCAACTATTAAATATTGCGAATAAAGAAGAAGTTTTTTTTAAAAAATTAAAAGTAGCCATTAGCTAATACTATTTTGAAACCCATTATCCAAATAACCCAACTCTCCAAAAAGTACAAAGATGCCGAAATGTATTCTTTGAGCGACTTTACACTTTCTATACACGAAGGTCAGATTTTTGGTTTGTTAGGACCAAATGGAGCTGGGAAAACAACCCTAATATCCATGCTTTGCGGATTAGTAAAACCAACATCAGGAAGTTTTTCGATTGATGATTTGACGTATGCAAAAAATTCTAGTGAGATAAAAAAAATCATTGGAGTAGTTCCTCAAGAATATGCATTATATCCTACATTAACCGCAAGGGAAAACTTACTGTATTTTGGAAGTATGTATGGTTTGAAAGGGAATGATTTAAAAGAAAAAGTAATCGAAAGTCTTGATTTTCTTGGATTATTAAAATTTGCCGACAAACGAATAGAAACTTTTTCTGGCGGAATGAAACGCCGAATTAATTTGATTGCAGGAATTTTGCACAATCCAAAAGTGCTTTTTCTAGACGAACCAACAGTTGGTGTCGATGTGCAATCTAAAAATGCGATTATCGATTATCTAAAAAAGCTCAACAAAAACGGAACTACTATAATATATACTTCACATCATTTATCCGAAGCACAAGATTTTTGTACCGATATTGCTATTATCGATAGAGGAAAGATTTATGCACAAGGAACGCCAAATAGCTTGATTGCTTCCACTGCAAATGCTCGAAATTTGGAAGATGTTTTTATTTCATTAACTGGAAAAGAATTACGAGATGATATATAAATTGTTCATGTCGGTTTACAAAGAATTCCTACTCCTAAAAAGAGATATAGGTGGCGTTGTTATTCTGTTTATCATGCCATTGGTACTCATAATTACAGTGACTTTAATTCAAGACAGCACTTTCAAAACAGTTAGCGATGCCAAAATCCCCATTCTTTTAGTAGATAATGACAACGGGAATGTGTCTAAAACGGTTTTCGATAATTTACAAAAAAGCAATATTTTTACGGTTGTTACCAAAATAAATGACGAACAACTAACAGAATCATCGGCTAAAGAAGCCGTTTTTAAAGGAAAATATCAATTAGCCATCATTATTCCAGAAAAACTAAGTGTCGATTTGCAATCTAAAATTGACCAAAATGTTGAAAAAATAACAGCTAGTTTAGGAATGACCGATACTTTGGCGAAAGCTGAAAAGACTGCAATTGTCAATCAAAAAGAGGTAAAATTGTATTTTGATCCTGCGGTGCAAATGAGTTTCAAAAATGCTGTCATGAGTTCGATTGACAAGATGATTTCTCAAATAGAAACCAAATCGATTTATGCTACTTTCCAAGCGCAATTAGGAGAAGAAACAACCAGTTTCGAACAAAAAAGTTTTATCACATTCAAAGAAATTGTTCCAAAAGTGAATAATGAAGAAATTATTCCAAATTCTGTTCAACATAATGTACCAGCTTGGACTTTGTTTGCCATTTTTTTTATTGTAATTCCATTATCTATAAACATTGTAAAAGAAAAATCACAAGGGACTTTTGTTCGGCTAAGAACCAATCCAGTTCCTAATGTGATTGTTATTGCTGGAAAAACGATTACGTATTTAATTATTTGTATGATTCAGTTTTACATGATGATTTTAGTGGCAATTTTCTTATTTCCACACATTGGTTTACCATCATTAAATGTAGAAGGCAACTTATTTTTGATGAGTATAGTAGCGCTATTTTCAGGATTTGGAGCAATTGGCTTCGGAATATTATTAGGAACAATCGCTAAAACACAAGAACAATCTGCACCATTTGGCGCCACTTCTGTCATTATATTGGCAGCAATAGGAGGTATTTGGGTTCCTGTTTTTGCTATGCCAAAAATGATGCAACTCATAGCACAATCTTCTCCTATGAATTGGGGATTGAATGCCTTTTATGATGTGCTTTTGCGTCATGGTTCTATCGTAGATATTCTACCAGAAATAAGTTTATTATTTTTATTTTTCATAATTACCACAACCATTGCCTTGCAATATGATAAGAAGAAAAGAGCAGTTTAACGAAGCCTCTCAATTAACAATTTCACATGAAATTAGAGTGAGATTTAATGAAACAGATCCTTTAGGAATCGTGTGGCATGGTTATTATATTACTTATTTTGAAGACGGTCGTGAAGCATTTGGTCGCCACCATGGACTTTCATATCTCGATATTTTCGATAGTGGATTTACAACACCTATTGTTAAGTCGACTTGCGAGCACAAGTTGTCTTTACGTTATGGCGATGTGGGTCGAATAGAAACTACAATTGTAGATACGCCTGCTGCCAAAATGATTTACAGATATGTTATTTATGATGCCAATAACGAGATTGCTTGTACTGGAGAAACTGTTCAGGTTTTTTTAGATAAAAATGGAGATTTAATGCTAACCAATCCACCTTTTTATGAGGAATGGAAACGTAAAGTTGGTTTAATAAAATAAAAATGGTCAAAGAAGTATTTATTACCGAAACAAACTGCATCACACCAATCGGTTTTGATGTTGCCACCAATATTCAAAATATTGAGAGTGGTATTTCTGGTATTCAATTACATCACAATTCAATGTTGAACAAACCATTTTATGCGTCAACAATCGATAATGAAGAATTAAGTTTGGCTTTCGCTAAAATTTCTCCATCAGAGAATTTCACAAGATTAGAAAAAATGATGATTTTGGCTTTGCAACCCATCGTTGAAAACTCAAAATTAGATTTGAATAATAAAGTTGGTTTCCTGCTTTCTACAACCAAAGGAAATATTACAGGATTAGCAAATCCTTCGGAAGAAAGTTTTCAAAGTGCACATTTACATCAATTAGCAAAAAATATTTCTAATTTTTTCGGATTCAAAACCGAACCAATTGTCGTTTCAAATGCATGTGTTTCTGGAATTTTAGCAGTTTCAGTAGCCAAAAGATTGATTCAGTCCGAAATGTTCGACAATATATTTGTCGTGGCTGGCGATGAAGTTTCCGAGTTTGTTTTGTCCGGATTCAATTCCTTTCAAGCAATGAGCGATTTGCCTTGCAAACCCTATTCAAAAAAGAGAACCGGAGTTTCTCTTGGCGAAGCAACAGCTGCGGTTTTGGTTTCAGCTAATAAAGAAAATGCTAAAATAAAAATTATTGGAGATGGTTCTATAAACGATGCCAATCATATTTCTGGACCATCGAGAAC
>NZ_JAYSSZ010000083.1:0-14374 GCF_043720215.1 Flavobacterium sp.
AAAATTTTGATTTATTAATCACAAAACTCAAAGAAAAATTAAATATAAATGGTGTAATTGTGTCTTATGATCCATTAGAAACAAGTTTGCCTATAAAAATGATTAGAGCCTTATACAGACCTTTTCAAGATGATAAAGATTGGGAATGGCCATTTACAAAATCAACTTTAACCAAAATAAAAAATAATTTTGATTTGGTCGAAATTAGAGGGATTTTAGGCAAAAGCAAATACGGTGTTCTAATAAATTTATTACCACTAAATAATGCTTTCAAAACAAGAATAATAGCACAAATGGTTGCAAAAGATTGGAATATAAAAAAAATTGAACAAGTATATTCTTGCATGCACACCACCATGTTACTCCGCAAAAAATAAATTAATACACTAACAAAAAAGAATGTCCAATTTTACTACTAAAATTGGGCATTCTTTTTTGTTAATTTACTTTATTCCAAATCATCTATTTGAAAACTGTTCAAAAATAAAATAGCCTTTTCAATATCATAATGCAAAATTCTATCTTCGGTAACTAACGGTACTTCTTCTCTAAACGATTTCAGGAACATTTCTATAAAATCACTCGATTGTAATGGTCTTCTAAACTCAATTGCTTGTGAAGCATTCATTAATTCGATAGCTAAAATACGTTCTAGATTTTCAACAATTTTCAACGTTTTTGTCGCAGCATTTGCGCCCATACTTACATGATCTTCTTGTCCGTTGCTAGAAACAATACTATCAATACTTGCAGGTGTTGCAAGTTGTTTGTTCTGACTAGCAATACTTGCTGCGGTATATTGCGGAATCATAAATCCTGAATTTAAACCTGGATTACTCACTAAAAACGGAGGTAAATCTCGTAAACCAGATATTAACTGGTAGGTTCTTCTTTCGGAAATACTTCCTAATTCTGCCACAGCAATTCCTAGAAAATCTAATGCCAAAGCCAAAGGTTGACCGTGAAAATTTCCACCAGAAATTATAATATCACTTTCTATAAAAATATTCGGATTATCAGTTACTGAATTAATTTCGGTTTTAAATGTTTTTCTTGCATAATCGAAAGCGTCTTTACTGGCGCCATGAACCTGAGGAATACAGCGAAAAGAATACGGATCTTGAACATGCTTTTTCTCTTGAGCGATAATTTGACTTCCTTCTAATAATTCATTGAAACGACGAGCGGTATTTATTTGTCCTTTGTGCGGACGAACCATTTGTATTAACTCATTAAACGGTTCAATTCTTCCATCGAAACCTTCTAGGGAAATTGCTGCAATAACATCCGCTAAATAAGATAATTTCGAAATTTTTATTAACGAATAAACGCCGTAAGCACTCATAAATTGAGTCCCGTTTAATAATGCCAAACCTTCTTTAGATTGCAAAACGATTGGCTTCCAACCCATTTTATCTAAAACTTTATGAGCAGGCTGTCTAAAACCTTCATAAAATACTTCGCCTTCTCCTAATAATGGTAATGATAAATGCGCTAAAGGAGCTAAATCTCCCGATGCACCGAGTGAACCTTGCGTATAAATTATGGGAAGAATATCATTATTATAAAAATCGATTAATCGATTTACAGTCTGCAATTGCACTCCAGAATGTCCATAGCTTAAGGATTGTATTTTAAGTAACAACATCAGTTTTACAATCTCTTGCGGTACTTCATCACCAGTTCCACAAGCATGAGATTTAACTAGATTTTCTTGTAATTTAGACAAGTTTTCATCAGAAATAATCACATTGCAAAGTGAACCAAATCCTGTATTGATACCATAAATTGGTTTGTCATTATTTAGCATCTTCTTATCTAAATAAGCACGACATTTTTCGATATTTAAAGTCGCTTCTTCTGAAAGTGCAATTTGTTTTCCTTCGTAAATAATTTGAGCTACTTCTTCAATAGAAATAACATCGGAAGTAATATAATGAGTATTGTTCATTTTCGATTTTTAAGACTCCAAAATTCTGCAAATGTTTGCTAAAATGCAACATTTGTTTATAATATTATCAAAAACATATTTATTAAATATTATTGAAAAACAAAAGAGAAGCAGTTGCTTCTCTTTTTCTACTAATTTAGAATGCATAACCAATTCTAATATGTAAATCTAATGCGGTTTCTCCTTTGTTATCTAGATAACCATATTTTTTTAAAAATGTCTGTCTGTAACCCAGACCAACCCCTAATTCGTAGTTAAATTTACTATCTGCGATATTTCTTCTAATTCCCCATTTCGGAATTATAGTAATTTGATCATAAACAATAACATTTGAATTATTAGAAATCACAAACCAGTCTGGATAATAATTTAATGCTGCCGTTACAAAACTTACTCCATTATTCTTAATATTTTTACTTTTAGAAGCTCTTTTTTCTAAATTATAATACCATCTTGGTTCTAAAGCAATAACTGGCGCTAATAAAAAAGTATTTTTATCACGAACTTCACCTCCGAAAAAACCTGCTTCAAGCCCTATTTCTGAGCGCAACGCAATTGAATTTGTAAGTCTTACTTCATTACTTCCCCAAATTCCTAAAATCCCTGTTTGCACATTAAATAATGACTTTTCTAAACTAATATCTTGAGAATAATTAGTTTGAAAAACTAACAAAATTAATATACCAATATTTTTTTTCATATTTTTATTTTAAAAGATTACCCCTAGTGAAATACCATAACCATTTATATTATAGTTTTCATTATTTAAATTATTTTGCAAATAAATTTGTTTAGATTTTTTATAAATATCAACATAATAAGATATATCTTCATCATGCTCGAGGATTACTCCAGCTCCAAATTTTGAACTTGTTCCATTTCCATTGAATGAATCTGACCATTTTAAGTTTTTACCAGTTTGTAAGTATACAAAAAAAATATTTTCAGCATTACTCCCTGAAAAAGCTCTTAAATCAAAAATTAAAGGAGTCGATAAAAAAGTTCTATTAATATTCCAATCTAAACTAATTCCAGCTGAAAGTGCAATATGATCAAAAAATTTTGCTCCGTGAATAGTGTTTATGTCAAGACCAAAACCATTTTTAGTTTCTTTGCTATCTTTACTACCAAAATTTGAAAAATAACTTTCCGTATTTTTTGTAATAGATAGTGAAGTCATATTTATATATTCAATTTTACTCTTTTTATTTTGAGAGTATAAAAAAGATGTGAATAATAAAGATAGTGTAAGAAATTTTTTCATAATTTTTTTAATCTATTCCAATACTAAATTTGCTTCCATGCCAAGTACCACCACGACGGGCTGCGCCTATTATCTTTACTCTAAAATTTGAAGGTCTAGCAAGTTGGTTTCCTGCTCCTACTGAAGAAACACTCCATGTTCCACTAGCAGATTCAGAAGCATTAACTCTAATTTCACCTCCCCAATCAAAAGTTCTTTTACGGACACCTATGTTAAATCCTTGATCTAAGACTGATTTTTGTATAATTAGTTTACCTGTTTGAGGAAATCTAAAAACTGCTGTTCTGTTTGCAGGTGGGGTATATGAACTATTATTTTGTGCACTTCTCAATGATGAAGTTACCAATGTATAAAGATTATTGTAAAATAAGTTATTTAATTTAGATGCATTTAAATTACTATCTATACCATTTTGAATACCATTATCTAGTACATCCCAACCAGTTTGATAAAATTCAAAAGTTAATCCCATACCATCATTTTGAAAAATTGGAGACAATGATGATGCGTCAAAGTAAGTGGTTGATGCCGCACCTAAATTTGGTAAAGTCATAGTTGGATTAGGCATAGTATAATTTGGACTAAACGTGATTTTTTGATTATTCATAAAAAAATGTGCTTGTCTCATGACATCAGTCACTTGATTATTCCCAAGCATAACATCTAAATCATACTGAAACTGTGCCGCTTCTACAACAAGCCTAATTTCATCAGTTGCCTCAACTCTCCAAAAACCAGTCCAACCTTTATATTGATGAACACATTTTACACCCATATGATAAACTAACAAATAATTATAATTGAAAGCTTTAGTTTTAACTCTCCTTCTATCTTCGTATTTGTCAATACATACATTATTGTCTCCAAAAAGATTACCAAAAAGTCCACTATCCGGAGAGCAATTACCTAAGTAAGATAAAAAAGATAGATAACTTGGGTCTGAATTCGTATTGTTATAAACTCCAGAACGAGCCCCCCCGCTTCCACCGCCACAAGGAATACCCTCAGAAATATAGCAATCATCAGGAGGTGGGATTTTAAAATAACTAATATCCTCATTTATAACTGTAACTCCATCAATATAATCTGAAGGAAATTCTGCAAGAATAGCTTGTTTAACAGGTAATGTCGTTTCAACTCTTAAGTCTAAAGAAATATTTTTTGAAATTAAATACTCTTCCATAATATCTAGCTTAATTTCTTTAGTAAAAAACAAACCAACATCTGTATATTTATAAATTTCATCTGCAACTTGAATCTCTGCATCTGAATTTAAAAATGCTGCAAAAGCATCATCTCCAATAATATCTTCTATATCATCTAAATAATCAAAAGAATCTTCTTCTGTAGTTTTAGAATAATCATTATTTCTTATTTTTTCTTTGTAATGTTCAAATAAAAATACCTCATTACTTTCTGTAACTATTGGTCTTAAAGAATAAAACCCATTTTTATACATTGGTTCTAAAAATTTACTTAATTTTTCATCAGAAGCTTCTGCATATTGTTTGTATACTCTAACTAACGCTTCTTTACTTTGAAAAACCATTCTACCGTCTTTTAAACTTAAATCGGCACTAATCTTTTGTGAGTTTGAATCTTCAAATAATTCTGTTTCACAAGAACTAAAAACAGTAGTAATAAGTACTACTGCAATAATAACAATTTTTTTCATTATATTAATGTAAATCCCATTCCCACACTTGTGGATAAAGACAGATTTGGATGTTTTTTAGTTAATTCATCTGCCTCTAACATCCTTATTTACATCTTCTTATAACTTCTTCTTCTATACAATTTATTTCATACATGAAAAAAATTGAACTTTAAGGGAATTTCCGATTATAAATTGTTCTGTTAAATTTTAACAGTCACACTTTATAAAAAATTACAAAGCGTGGAACTGTACACTGTTCTAATCCGAGGTATCGCCAAACACCCAGTACACAAAAACAGGACAGCCCACGCCTGCGCGTGAGCATTTACCTATTTACTCTGTGTACTTAAAAATTTTGGCGATTTTCGAATCAGAGTATTTTAAAGCTTAATGCTATATATTTTCCTAAAATATTATTATCTTTTCATAATTGAATTAATTTTCGCAAAGATATTAAAATAATTATGACTATCCTTAACAAGATTTTAAATAATTTTTTTCTTTTTTAAGCACTTCTTTTTTAAGAAAAATCAATAAATTAGCAGCTTAAAATTATATTCAAAAAACACAATGAAAAATACAGCATTAACACACATTCACGAAAGTTTAGGAGCTAAGATGGTTCCATTTGCAGGTTACAATATGCCTGTTCAATATGAAGGAGTAAACGCAGAACATGAGATTGTTCGTACTGGAGTTGGTGTTTTTGATGTTTCTCATATGGGAGAATTTTTCTTAAAAGGCGAAAACGCTTTGGCATTAATACAAAAAGTAACTTCAAACGATGCTTCAAAATTAGTTGACGGAAAAGCACAATATTCTTGTTTACCAAACAATGATGGCGGAATTGTAGACGATTTAATCATTTATAAAATTGCAGACAATAATTATATGTTAGTTGTAAATGCTTCAAACATAGAAAAAGATTGGAACTGGATTTCATCACACAATGATTTGGGTGTCGATATGCAAAATCTTTCTGATGGTTACTCATTACTAGCTATTCAAGGTCCAAAAGCTGCCGAAGCCATGCAATCATTAACTTCTATCGATTTGATAAACATGCCATATTATTCTTTTCAAATTGGAGAATTTGCAGGTTTAAAAGATGTAACTGTTTCAGCAACTGGTTATACTGGTTCTGGTGGTTTTGAGATTTATTTCAAAAATGAAGATGCAGAAGCTATTTGGAATAAAATTTTTGAAGCTGGAAAACCTTTCGGAATCAAACCTATTGGATTAGCTGCTCGTGATACTTTACGTTTAGAAATGGGATTCTGTTTGTACGGAAACGATATCAACGATACCACTTCACCATTAGAAGCCGGATTGGGTTGGATTACAAAATTTGATAAAGAATTTACTAATTCAGCTAATTTAAAAAAGCAAAAAGAAGAAGGTGTTTCTAAAAAATTAGTTGCTTTTGAAATGCAAGAACGCGCTGTGCCTCGTCACGATTACGAAATTGTTGATGCCACTGGAAATGTAATAGGAATTGTAACTTCAGGAACTATGTCGCCAAGTATGAATGTTGGAATTGGTCTAGGTTATGTACCAACTTCATTTTCTGCAGTTGACAGCGATATTTTTATCAGAATTAGAAAAAATGATGTATTAGCAAAAGTGGTAAAATTGCCGTTTTATAAAAAATAAATAATTGAGAAAAATAATTTTATTTCTGATTTTGTTTTTCTCAAAAGAAATAACTGCGCAATCTGAAACGAATGCTTGTATTACTTTATCTAAAATTGACGCATTAGTTAAAGAGTTTCATTACAGACCAAAGCCGATAAATGATAGTTTATCGGCTTATCTTTTTACTACTTTTCTGCAAACTTTAGATGACCGAAATGATTTGTTTTTAGAATCCGAGATTAACGTTCTTAAAAAACATAAATACAAACTAGACAATTATATAAATAGTCAAGATTGCAACTTCTTAAACGAATTTTATACGACATATAAAAATGCCGTTAATCGACACTCTACTATTATAGAAACTATAAAAAAAGAATATTTCACTTTAGATAGTCCTGAAATAATTAGATTTTATAAAAAAAGTACACCTTATTTCAAAAACGAGAGCGAATTAAAAAGAGTGAATAAAAAACGTATGCTTTTTGATGTCCTCAAAGACGTTTCTGAAATTAGCCACAATAAAGATTCCCTAGTAAACGTATTTAATAGTATTTCACAAACTTCTAAACAAAAAGTTTTTGATGATTATTCTTGTGAGTCTACAAAGTATAATCTTTCAATAGAAGAATTTAACACCCGATTTTTTACTGTTTTTTGTGCTTATTTCGATCCACATACCGAATATTTTTCAACAAATGAAAAATCTGATTTTCTATCATATGTAAGTGCTGACAACTACACTTTTGGACTTACGCTTTCTGTAAAAGAAAAAAATAATATTTCAGTAGTTGAAATATTACCTGGTAGTTCTGCTTACTTTTCAGAAAAAGTTGAATTAGGAGATCAATTCATCAAAATCAAATCAAAAGAAGAAGAATACTTAGTAAATTGCTATAATTTTGAAAAAATAGAAAAAACACTAAGTTCTAACGAGCACAAAAATGGTTCTTTTACTCTCAGGAAAAAAAGTGGAGAAGTTTACACCGTAAACCTCACTAAACAAATAATGAAAGATTACCAAAACAGTGTCTATAGTTATATACTAGAAAGAGATAATCATAAAACAGGCTATATAAAAATTCCTAGTTTTTATTCCACTTTAGAAAATGGAAAAACTAATGTTAGTGATGATGTAAGCAAAGAAATTTTTAAACTAAAAGAAGATGCTATTTCTGGTTTAATAATAGACTTAGAGAACAACGGAGGAGGTTCTATGCAAGAAGCAATAAATATGTGCGGTCTATTTATAAATACCTTGTATTTAGGACAAGATAGAAATAAAACAAACAAGGAAGGAATTATTGGAAATCGAAAATCAAAAAGTATTTACACAGGTCCAATCATTATTTTAATAAATGGATTTTCAGCATCAGCAAGTGAGTTTTTTGCAAATGCCATGCAAGATTACAATCTGGCAGTTGTAGTTGGAACAAAATCATTAGGAAAAGCCACTTATCAAGAAATTTTACCTTTAAAAGACGAAAAAGACAAATTTGTAAAAGTAACTCTTGGCAAATTTTATCGAGTGACTGGAAAAAGCAATCAATATAATGGTATAAAACCTGATATTGAAATACCAAATATATTTGACGATCAAATGCCAAGAGAAAATAGTTTTAAAACTGCTTTCAAGAATGATACTGTTGAAAGTATAGTAAACACCGATAATTTTCCAATGAATGAAAAGCAAAAAAAAGCTATTTTACATTATACCAAAAAAACAGAAACCAATACAGAATTTCAAAAAATAATCAGACTAAAAGCAAAGTTTAATCAAATTTATACATCTAGCCTGCCTCCTATTACTCTAAAGTTTAATACTCTTTTTGATAAATTAAGTGAGTTTACAAAAAGTTGGAAAGAAATAGAAGAATTTACTAAAACAGAATATTCTTTTGGTGCAACAAATACAACTTATGATACACAAAAATCCAGTATAAATAATTACTTAGAATCTATAAATAAGAAACAAATTAAGAATTTAAAAACAAACTTCCGTATTTTTGAAGCAATCAGAATTATGGAGGATTTAAAATAATGGAGTGTATTTTTTAAAATTTTTCTAAAAAACTAATATAAAATATTTTAAAACAATTGAATAATTCTATTTTTGCACTAATTTAAAATAAACTCATAAAGAAATGGGAAGAGCATTCGAATTTAGAAAAGGAAGAAAAATGAAGCGTTGGTCGGCAATGGCCAAAGCATTTACCAGAATTGGTAAAGATATTGTCATGGCGGTTAAAGAAGGTGGGCCAAATCCTGAAGCAAATTCAAGATTAAGAGCTGTGATACAAAACTCGAAGGCAGTAAATATGCCGAAGGAAAATGTAGAACGTGCTATTAAGAAAGCAACTGACAAAGACACAGCAAACTATAAAGAAATACTTTTTGAAGGTTATGCACCACACGGAATTGCGATTTTAATAGAAACTGCTTCCGACAATAATAACAGGACTGTTGCTAATATTAGAAGCTATTTTAATAAATGTAATGGAACAATGGGAACGCAAGGTTCGGTTGAATTTATGTTTGACCATACTTGTAATTTTCGAATTCCTGCAAACGGAATGGATCCAGAAGAATTAGAATTAGAATTAATCGATTTTGGTGCAGAAGAAGTTTTTGAAGATGAAGACGGAATCTTAATTTACGGACCTTTTGGTAGCTTCGGAACCATTCAAAAAGAATTAGAAACAAGAGGAATTGAAATTTTATCTTCTGGTTTTGAACGTATTCCACAAATCACAAAAGAACTTACCGAAGCTCAAATGGCTGATGTAGAAAAATTAATAGAAAAAATTGAGGAAGATGACGACGTAATGAACGTATATCATACTATGCAAGAATAATCATACTTGAAAAAACGAAATGAAAAAATATATTTATATAATATTAATATTAAACTTTACTTTACTTCATTCTCAACAAACATCAATCAGATGGTCTGAATCATTTAAAAATAAGGAAATAATTCCCTTAGGAGAAATAAACAATAGTTATTATATTGCTAGAATAAATGATGAAAACAGAATTGTAACTTCAATATATACTAAAGATTTAAAGATATATAAAGAAGTTACCAGTGAATATATTTTTAAAGATAAAGAAATTCAATACTGCAGTTCTAAACTTTTAAATGATAAGTTGATTCATTTTATAAAAGAGTTTAATTTTGAAGAAAAAAAAATCGAATTATTTGCTTATATATATGACTTAAATTTAGAAAAACCTTATACTAAAATTTTACTTTCTACATGTGATTTATCTAAAATTTCTGGAGGAATCGTAGGATTAAAAAATGGAACTGGATCTTGGGCACCTATATTTCAATTTGAGATTAAGTTCTCACCAAACAATAATTATTTTTTTATTGTTCAAAATAATTTAATAGCAAATGGTGGATTATATTCTCGTATAGAAAAAAGAAAGCAAATAAAAGTATTTGAAGTTGAAAAACTAGATAAACCAAAATATGAATATACATTTAAAGATAATGATTACTATATAAATTTGAATTCAATACTAATTGATAACACCGCAAATTTATATATTACCTTATTGTATCATTTCAAAAACGATAATTACACTATACAAAGCAAAAACCTTTATTCATTAATAGTTGTTAATTCAAAATTAGAAGAAAAAGTATTAAAATACGGATTTGAGGAAAATCTTGCTACAACATCTTTAAATGTTTTATTTGAAGATGATAAGTTTTATGTTACAGGATTCAAATCAGATATTAAAGAAAAAAGGTTTCCTGGAAAATTTTACTTGACTGAATATGATTCAAATACATTACAAGAGACTAACTCAATCGAAAAGACAATTGAAAATCTTTATCCAAAAGAATTAAAATCAAAAGACAAAATACCTTATGTCGTTGAAACTATAAAAAAGTTTCCGAATAATGAAATTCTAATAGTTACTAAACAATTTAATATTGGAACTGAAGTTGAATATGGAGATATAGCCATTTTAAAGTTAACAAATAAAAGTGAAGTAAGTTTTGTTTATAAAATACCTTATTATTTGAAAGGAAATAGCCTCAGAAAAACAGGTAATACTTCATCAGTGTGCATCGATAATGATAATAAGCTAAATATATTTATTGAAGATAATTTAGACAATATAAATTATACTGAAGAAAAAAATTATAATGATGTTTCAAATTTTAACGCTAATAAAAATGGAATTTATCTTTATGAATTTTCAGAAAAAGGATTAATAAACAGACAAATTATTATAAATCAAAAAGAATCTAATGAAAGATTAATTCTAAGGAATATAATAAAAACTAGTGGTAATTTTTTATTATTAGGTCTAGAACAAATTGGCGTATTAAAATTCTAATTAATCATTAATACTTGAATATTATTAAAAACTAGATTTATAATAATAAACATTAAACGCTGTTTCGTCTTAAAAAATGAAACAGCGTTTTTTTTATATTAAATTTAACTAAAAACCAAAATTACAACCATTTATAAATCTACCATTTGTAGTATTTTTGTGGTAAAACAAATCCAAATGGCTAGACGAATAGAAAATGATTTACCAAAATCTAAAATTACCTCATCTTCATTAAACAAAGCAAAATTAATCTTCAAATATGCTGGAAATCATAAATGGAAATTCTATCTTGGATTGGTTTTTTTATTACTAACAGGCGCTACTGCTTTAGCCTTTCCAAAACTAATGGGAATGTTAGTCGATTGTGTGAATGCAAAAGATCTATCGAAAGCAAATAACATTGCATTAGGATTGCTTTTTATTTTACTTTTTCAATCTTTTTTCTCTTTTTTCAGAATATCATTATTTGTAAATTATACCGAAAATACATTGGCTAATTTACGCCTAGCTTTATACAGCAACTTGATAAAATTGCCTATGGATTTTTTTACTCAAAAAAGTGCAGGCGAATTAAACAGTCGAATTAGCACCGACATCAATCAAATATCAGACACTTTAGCCACTACTATTGCAGAATTTTTACGACAATTTATATTAATAATTGGCAGTTTTATTCTATTATCCTTTATCAATATCAAATTAACTCTGATGATGGTATCAGTAGTGCCGCTTGTAGCTATTATTGCTGTTTTCTTTGGAAGATTCATCAGAAAATATGCGAAAAAACTGCAAGATCAAGTTGCTGAAAGTCAAGAAATAGTTGTCGAATCTATGCAAGCCATTACAGTTGTTAAAGCTTTTGCAAACGAATGGTACGAAATTGCTCGTTACAAAAATAAAATAAGTGAAGTTGTAAAAGTCGCTATAAAAGGAGGACAATATAGAGGTTATTTTGCTTCGTTTATTATTTTCTGTATGTTCGGAACAGTTGTAGCTGTCATTTGGTATGGTGTTACACTTAGTATTGCTGGAGAAATAACGGTTGGTGACTTAATCTCATTTGTACTCTACTCTACTTATGTAGGGGTCTCTTCGGGTGGAATTGCCGAATTGTATGCACAAATACAAAAAGCAGTTGGAGCAACTGAACGTGTTTTCGAATTATTAGAAGAAACTCCAGAGAAAATAAACACAACACAATTATCTAATACAGAAAAAATAAAAGGAGAGGTAACTTTTGAGAATGTAGCATTTACGTATCCGTCTAGAAAAGAAATTCAGGTTTTAAAAGATGTTAGTTTCAAAGCTAGTTTTGGACAAAAAATAGCTATTGTAGGACCAAGTGGAGCTGGGAAATCGACAATATCCTCATTATTGCTTCGTTTTTACGATATAGAAAGTGGTTCGATTCTTATAGATGATAAAAATATTTATGATTATGATTTAGAACATCTTCGTGGTAATATGAGTATTGTGCCACAAGATGTCATTTTATTTGGTGGAAGCATTAGAGAAAACATTGCTTACGGAAAACCAGATGCATCTGAAGAAGAAATTAAGAATGCTGCCAAACAAGCTAATGCGCTAAACTTTATAAATGGTTTCCCTGAGAAATTTGAAACTATTGTTGGAGAACGAGGAATCAAATTATCTGGAGGACAACGCCAACGAATTGCTATTGCCCGTGCTTTGTTAAAAAATCCTAGTATTCTAATTCTTGACGAAGCAACCTCATCACTAGATAGCGAAAGCGAAAAACTAGTTCAAGAAGCTTTAGAAACACTAATGAAAGGAAGGACTAGTATTATTATTGCACATCGATTATCTACGATTAGAAACGCTGATACGATTTTAGTTCTTGACAATGGTGTCATTACAGAACAAGGAACGCACAAAGAGTTGATAGAAATAGAAAATGGTATTTATAAGAATTTAAGTAACTTACAGTTTAGAGATTTTTAGAAAACAAAAAACTCCAGAAAAATCTGGAGTTTTTTATATCAAATCGTTAAAATTTTATTTTATATATTCTATTTTCTGAGCCTCTTCAAGATTTATACTATCAAAGAAACCTTGAGCATTCATCCATTCGTCACTAAATACTTTGCTCATATAACGTGAACCGTGATCAGGAAAAATTGCAATAACATTGCTGTTTTCATCAAACTCACCTTCGTCTGCATATTGCAAAATAGCTTGCATAACTGCTCCTGAAGTATATCCTACAAAAAGACCTTCAGTTTTTGCAATATTTCTTGTCATGTGAGCACTTTCTTCATCGGTAACTTTGACGAATTTGTCTATTAAATCAAAATCCGTTGCTGTAGGAATCAAGTTTTTACCTAAACCTTCTATTCTATAAGGATAAATTTCGTCGTTATCGAATTCTTTAGTTTCGTGATATTTTTTTATCACAGAACCAAAAGCATCAACACCTAAAATTCTAATATTCGGGTTTTGTTCTTTTAAAAATTTGGCAGCGCCAGAAAGTGTTCCTCCTGTTCCTGTACAAGCAATTAAGTGTGTAATTTGCCCATTAGTTTGTTCCCAAATTTCAGGTCCAGTAGATTTATAATGTGCATCAATATTTAATTGGTTAAAATATTGATTGATATATACTGATCCTTTCGTTTCTTCGTGCAAACGTTTTGCTACATTATAATAAGAACGTTCGTCATCAGCAGATACATGTGCTGGACAAACATAAACTTTCGCCCCTAAACTACGTAACATATCTATTTTATCTGCAGAAGATTTAGAGCTTACTGCTAGAATACATTCATATCCTTTTATAATACTAACCATTGCTAAACTAAAACCTGTATTACCAGAGGTAGTTTCTATAATTGTATCTCCGGGTTTTAATATTCCTTGTTTTTCAGCTTCTTCAATGATATATAATGCGATCCTGTCTTTAGTAGAATGTCCTGGATTAAAGGCCTCCACTTTAGCATAAAAATTACCTTTCAATTCTTCAGTAATTTTATTGATTTTAATAAGTGGGGTGTTACCTATTAGTTCCAAAACGTTATTATAAGCTTTTATATTTTGTTTCATATTATAGTAAATCGAGGCATTATTTTTTAATATTTAATAACTCCAAAACTTTGCAAATGTATAAAAAAAAAATTAATTATTTCGTAATTCCTTCTAAATCTAACAAAAAACTAAATTCTTTAGCAACTTCTTTCAGTGCTTCAAAGCGTCCAGATGCACCTCCATGTCCAGCATCCATATTAGTATCTAAGAAAAGAAAATTATCATCCTTTTTCAAAGTTCTTAATTTTGCCACCCATTTTGCTGGTTCCCAATATTGCACTTGCGAATCATGGAGTCCTGTGGTTACTAACATATTTGGATATTTTTGTGCAATAACATTGTCATATGGCGAATACGATTTCATATAATCGTAATATTTTTTTACGTTAGGATTTCCCCATTCGTCATATTCTCCTGTTGTTAATGGTATAGAATCGTCTAACATCGTCGTAATTACATCTACAAATGG
>NZ_JAYSSZ010000084.1:0-14371 GCF_043720215.1 Flavobacterium sp.
CCATTACCGGGCTTATTGCTATTCTTCTAATATCCATCTTCTCTTTTATTTACATTATAAAATTGGGTGGCAAAATTACAAAATTTCTGCCACCCAACAAATTTTTAACTTATCGAATTTTGCTATTTATTATCTGGAATTAATTTGTACAGAATTGATTGCGAAATGGATAGTAAAATACTAAAAAATAATGCTGTTAAAAACGAACTTATTGTAAATCCATCTAGCCAATAATCACACAATAAAACAATTCCAGCATTGATAACCAATAAAAATAACCCTAATGTGAAAATGGTTATTGGAAAAGTGAAAAATACTAAAACTGGTTTCAAAAACGTATTTAGCAATCCTAAAACAACAGCTACTTTTATAGCGGTTGTTATTTCGTCTACTTGAACTCCTCCCATAAAATAGGAAAGTGCTAGAACAATAATCGTTGTAATAAGTAATCGTAAAAGTAGTTTCATAATATTTTGTTTTTTTAAAATTGATATTATTTCTTCAAAAATTGTACCGTTTTTTCAAAAAAATCACTTGGATTTTCGGCATGAAGCCAATGTCCTGCGTTTGAAATAGTTGCTATTTCGGCTTTTGGGAAATGATGTAATATGGTTTCGAAATCTGAATCTACTATATAATCGGATTTGTCGCCACGTAAAAATACCGTTTCTTTTTCAAATATATTCTCAAAAGGTAAAGCTTTTCCTATTTCTGAGATTTTCTCATTGAAAACTTTCAAATTGAAACGGAAAGCCAATTGTCCCGTCTCTTGCCAATATAAATTTTTAAGCAAGAATTGTCGAGTTCCAAAATCTGAAATATAGTCCGAAACGATTGCTTCAACTTCTGCGCGTGATGGTTTTTTAGAAAAATCGACCGCATTTAGCGCGGCTAAAATGGTTTGATGATGAACAGGATAAAATTTAGGACCAATATCCGCGACTATCAATTTGTTTACTAATTCTGGATAAGTCGTAGCGAGAAGCATAACCACTTTTCCGCCCATCGAATGCCCTATCATATCAACGGAAGTTAAATTATGAAAGTCACAATAATCGACCACATCTTGCATCATAATTTCGTAACTAAAATCGTCGGAATGAAAAGATTTTCCGTGATTTCGCAAATCTAATGCGTGAACTTGAAATCCTTCTTCTGCATATTTTGTGGCAAGTGTTTTCCAATTGTCTGACATGCCTAAAAACCCGTGTAGAATTAGGAGTGGTGTGCCTTGACCTTCTATTTTTGAAAACAGCATCTTATTTTAATTTTTGCAAATACATATTCACCACATTATCCAAACCTAAATATAAGGATTCGGAAATAAGGGCGTGACCAATAGAAACTTCCATCAAATTTGGAATATTTTGATTAAAAAACTGAATATTATCTAAACTTAAATCATGTCCAGCATTGATCCCAATTCCTAGTTCATTAGCTAAAATGGCAGCTTTCGTATAAGGTTCGATAGCGTTTTTATTTCCCAAACCATATTGGTGAGCAAAAGCTTCGGTATATAATTCGATTCTGTCGGTTCCTGTAATTTTTGCGCCTTCAATCATTTCGAGCACTGGATCCACAAATATAGAAACTCGAATATTATTGCGCTGAAATTCTTGTGTGATTTCCGTCAGAAAATCTTTGTTTTTAATGGTGTTCCAACCCGCATTTGAGGTTAAATTATCATTTCCATCAGGAACCAATGTTACTTGTGTTGGTTTTGTTTCTAAAACTAAATCGATAAATGATTGTTCGAGCGGATTCCCTTCTATATTATATTCGGTGTAAACGATCGATTTCAAATCTCGTGCATCTTGGTATCGGATATGTCTTTCGTCAGGACGCGGATGTATCGTGATTCCTTGCGCTCCAAATTTCTGAATATCGGCAGCGACTTTTAGTAAATCTGGCACATTTCCGCCACGAGAGTTTCGTAATGTGGCAATTTTATTAATATTTACACTTAATTGGCACTTATTTTGTGTCATTTTATACTAATTTGAGTTCTTTTTTACAAAAATACGAACTTAAACAAGCTTAGTAACTTATTTTTTAATTATTTTGCAGTAGATTATTTGATTTTATTATGAATATTTTATCTGACTATATTAATAACGATTACAAACCGCTCGACATTCACGAAAGTGTTGCCGTTGCGCAGGATTTCTTTGTAGACGCTTCTTTTTCGCATTTCCCTGTTATGGAAGAAGGCGTTTTTATAGGAAATTTGTCTAGCGAAGATGTTGAAACTTTCGATTTCGACAAAAAAATTATCGATTACAAATACACTTTAGAAGGCTTTTTTGCAAAAAACAATTCGATTTGGTTAGATGTATTGGAAGATTTTGCTCACAATCAAACCTCTGTTTTACCTGTCTTAGATGAAAATAATAAATATTTAGGTTATTATGAAATTATAGATGTTATTCGATTTTTTAACGAAACACCATTCCTAAAAGAATCTGGAAGCATTATTATTATCGAAAAAAGTATAACGGAATATTCTTTCAGTCAGATCTCACAAATTGTAGAAGGTAATAATGGTCGTATTTTAGGTTTGTTTATTTCGGATTCTACAAACGGGAAAATACAAATAACAGTTAAAATCGCCGCTGGTGGAATGAATGAAATTATTCAAACTTTTCGTCGTTACGAATATGAAATTATTTCTGACCATCAGGAAGACAATTACATAAACAACCTAAAAGAGCGTTCGGAATATTTAGACAAATACCTTAATATATAAGACTTTGTTTGTTTGGTTATTCGGTTATTTGTTTAATCGTTTAGCCGATTAACCGATTAAACATTAGATATGAAAATAGCAATCTTTGGACAATTTTATCAGAATTCTACTTCGCCAATTATTGAGCGATTGTTTTCTTTTTTGAATCAAAATAAAGTTCAAGTTGTTATCGAAGAAAAATTTTCTGCGATTTTAGTCGAAAACAAATCTATACAAGATAAATATCAAAAATTTAGCTCACACAAAGATTTAGACAAAAGTTTCGATATGCTTATTAGCGTTGGTGGTGACGGAACTTTTCTAAGAGCTGCAACATTGGTTCAAAATTCTGGAATTCCAATTTTAGGTATAAATGCCGGAAGATTGGGGTTTTTGGCTACCGTTCAGCAAGAAAATATTGAAATATTTCTGCAATTGGTTTTAGAAAAAAAATACACTATTTCGAAACGTACTTTATTAAGTTTAAAATGTTCACATAAAATAGACGAAATAAAAGAACTGAATTTTGCTATGAATGAAGTTACAGTAAGTAGAAAAGACACGACTTCTATGATTACTATTGAAACCTATTTGAACGGAGAATATTTGAATTCATATTGGGCTGACGGCTTAATTATATCAACACCAACAGGATCTACAGGATATTCGATGAGTTGCGGAGGACCAATACTTACTCCCGAAGCCAATTGTTTAGTCATAACGCCAATCGCGCCACATAATTTAAACGCAAGACCATTAGTTATTCCTGACAATACCGAAATTAAACTTAAAATTTCTGGTCGCGAAGAAAATTATTTAGTTTCTCTAGATTCTAGGATTGCATCAGTAAAAAACGAGGCGATTTTAACCATCAAGAAAACTCCATTCAAGATTAATATGGTAGAAATTCCAGATGAAACTTTCTTAAAAACATTGCGCAACAAACTGCTTTGGGGAGAAGACAAACGAAATTAATTTTACCTGTAAATACTACAACTCTATATTTTTCGTTTTTACTTCATAAAAAATATCTAATTATTTGCTTTAGTATATAAATTTCACTTTGTTAAGTGTTCAGAATTAGTATATTTGCACCCTATTAAAAATAAATGAAGAAAACTGCTTACATTTTAACCTTCTTTTTTCTGTTTCAGATGGCTAATGCACAAATTCATGAAATTGGTGTGTTTGCTGGTGGAAGCAATTTTATAGGAGATGTAGGAAGTACACAATACATTAATCCAAGCAAGCCTGCATTAGGGATTTTGTATAAGTGGAATAGAAATCCTAGATATTCTTGGAGATTTTCGGCAATTCAATCTACGTTAGAAGGAGTTGATGCTAGTTCAGATTTGAGTTCACGTAAACAAAGAAATTTTACTTTCCAGAATACAATTACAGAATTTTCTGCAGGATTTGAGTTTAATTGGTTTGATTTTAATCAGCATAAATCAGGATTTATCTCAACACCTTATTTATATACAGGTTTAAGTTATTTTCTTACAGACGATTTATATGTTTTAAACAAAAAATATATTTCTGATGGAAATTCAGGAGCAATAGCGATACCTATTATTGGTGGTTTTAAAATGAAAATTGCAGATAACTTCGTATTAGGATTAGAAGCTGGTGCCAGATATACGTTTTCAGATGATATTGATGGAA
Source organism: Flavobacterium sp. (assembly GCF_043720215.1). Lineage (GTDB taxonomy): Bacteria > Bacteroidota > Bacteroidia > Flavobacteriales > Flavobacteriaceae > Flavobacterium. Next base: position 4,391 of record NZ_JAYSSZ010000084.1, read on the forward strand.
GTTTGCCTAAAAATAGCAGCTTAGAAAGTTTAAAATTTGGCAACACAAATAGTAAAGATTGGTATGTATTTACGGGACTTACACTAACATATACTTTCGGAAACAAACCTTGTTATTGTAAAGAATAATACAATGAGTTTAGTAGCATCTATAAATAAAGACAATTTACCCAAACATCTAGCCATTATTATGGATGGTAATGGGAGGTGGGCAAAAAAGCAAGGAATGTTACGTGCTTTTGGTCACGAAAACGGAACAAAATCTGTAAAAGTAACAGTAGAAGCTTGTGCTAAATTAGGAATAGAAAACCTAACATTATATGCTTTTTCGACCGAAAACTGGAATCGCCCGAAATTAGAAGTCGATTTATTGATGAAATTATTAATTAATTCTTTAAAAAAAGAATTAGATACATTAGTAAAAAATAATATCAAATTAAATTCGATTGGAAATCTTGACAACTTGCCAAAATCTGTTCAAAAAGAGCTGGAAGAAGTAATTGAAAAAACAAAAAACAACACTAGAATGACTCTTACTTTGGCTTTAAGCTATGGATCTAGAGAGGAAATCATAAATGCTGTTAAAAATATAAGTGATAAAGTTAAAAATAATATAATTTCAATAGATTCTATTGATGATTCAATATTAAATAAGCATCTTTACACGCACAATCTGCCAGATGTAGATTTAGTAATAAGAACAAGTGGTGAACACCGCATTAGTAATTTTCTGTTATGGCAAATCGCCTACGCAGAGTTTTATTTTACAGATGTGTTGTGGCCCGATTTTAGTGAAGACAATTTATATGAAGCCATTATTAGCTATCAAAAAAGAGAACGTAGATTTGGAAAAACAAGTGAGCAGATTAAATAATTTATTTAATGCAGTAAACAGTACAAAATTAGTACTGTTATTTTTATTTTTAGGAAGTACAATACAAGTAAATGCACAAGATCGAGTTCCTTTTGATCAAGGCAAAACCTATATATTAAAAAAAGTTAGCGTTACGGGTAAAATTACGTATAACGAGCAAACTATTGTGACTTTTGCTGGGCTTGAAAAAGGACAAAGCATTACCGTTCCTGGTGAAGAGATTAGTAATTCTATAAAAAAACTTTGGAAACTAGGTCTTTATAATGATGTTACTTTTTATGTAGATAAAATAGAAGGAGATAGCATCTCTCTAGAACTAAATATCAATGAACTTCCAAAATTAAAAGAAGTAAAATTTGTAGGTATTAAAAAAGGTAAACTTGAATCTATAACTAAAGATACAGAACTAACACCTGAAAAAATAGTTAATGAAAATCTTGTTACTACAACAAAAAATTATATCGAGAACAAATACAAGAAAGACGGCTATTATAATACAAAAGTAAATATTGTTACTGTCGTGGATACTGCAACAATTAATCATGTAAATATGGTAGTCAATGTTGATAAAGGTAAAAAAATAAAAATCAATAAAATTACTATAAATGGTAATTCACAGCTTACAGACGCGAAAATTCGTAGAGCGATGAAAAACACCAAGCAACAAAATGTAACACATCTATTCAAATCTTCAAAATATATTAAAGATAAGTACAAAGAAGATTTAACTTCTATCGTAGATAAATATAAATCAAATGGGTATCGTGATGCTAGAATAGTTACAGATTCTGTGATATTTAATAAAGAAAAAAACAAAATAGCTATTAATCTAAATATTGAAGAAGGAAACAAATATTATTTTGGAGATATCAAATTTTTAGGAAACACTGTATATAGTGACCAAATGTTAAATAGAGCTCTTGGAATCAAAAAAGGAGATGTTTACAACGGTATTTTACTAGAAGAAAGAATTGCCGATAAATCGAAGCCAGACGGTGATGATTTAACGAATTTGTACCAAAATAATGGTTATTTATTTTCAACCATAAACCCTGTTGAGGTTTCTACAGCAAATGATACTATTAACATGGAAATTCGTGTAACAGAAGGTCCGTTAGCTTATTTTAACAAAATTTCTGTTGTAGGTAACGACAAAACAAACGACCGAGTTATTTACCGTGAACTACGTACAAAACCAGGAGATATTTACAGCAAAGAAACCTTAATTAGAACCATTCGTGAGATAGGGCAATTAGGATTTTTTGATGCAGAAGCAATCAAACCCGATTTTGAAAATGTAGATCCTGCTGCTGGAACTGTAGATATTAAATACAATTTAGTAGAAAAAGGAGCTAGCCAAATAGAACTACAAGGTGGTTATGGAGGAGGCGGATTTATAGGAACATTAGGACTTTCGTTTAACAACTTTTCGATAAGAAATATTTTCAAAAAAGATGCATATCATTCGTTGCCAATGGGAGACGGTCAGAAATTATCTTTGCGTTTACAAGGAAGTACTTTTTTTCAAACGTATAGTTTTTCATTTTCAGAGCCATGGTTTGGAGGTAAAAAACCTATAAATTTTTCAAGTTCTATTTCTTATAGTAAGCAATTCTCTCAAAATTTTCAAACTGGAAAAGCAGATAAGTCTAAAAGTTTTAACATCTTTTCACTTTCTGTAGGAATTGCAAAAAGGCTGCAAGTTCCAGATGATTACTTTGTATTATCACATGCTTTAAGTTACCAACATTATGATTTAAATAACTATAATGTAGGATTATTTACCTTTGGAGATGGAGCTTCACGTAATTTAGCTTACACAATTGGTTTAAGTAGAAATAACAAAGGAGTAAATCCTATCTTTCCAACTTCTGGTTCAGAGTTTAGTGTTTCAGCAAAAATGACATTACCTTATTCATTATTGAATGGTATTGATTATGGGAATTTAGGAAATGAAGAAGCATATAAGTTAAAATACACATCAACTTTAGGAGTTCCTACAATTTCAAATGAAAACGGTCAGATTGTACAAGAAGGTGATTATATAAATGAAACTACTACAGGGTCAGGAATTTTTCAGCGTGTGGATACATATCAACAAGCAGCTGCGGACGTTTCTAAAGTGGATCAGAAGAAATATAACTGGTTAGAATATTACAAAGTAAAATTCAAAGCAGAATGGTTTTCAAAAATTTACGAAAAACTAACACTTCGTACGTTAGGAGAATTTGGATTTATGGGAGCATACAATCAAGATCGAGGCCTTGTTCCTTTCGAAAGATTTTATGTAGGAGGCGATGGATTAGCGAATTTTTCTATGGATGGCAGAGAAACTATACAATTAAGAGGATATCCAAACAATTCCTTAACGCCAATAATCACTACTGGAGCTAGAGCAGGACAACAAATAGGTGCTACTGTATACAATAAATTCTCATTAGAATTGCGTTATCCTATTACATTAAAACAAGCGGCATCAATATATGCATTAACTTTTGTAGAAGCAGGTTCTGCGTTCAAAGATTTTAAAGGTTACAATCCTTTTAGTTTACAACGTTCAGCAGGTGTCGGATTAAGAGTATTTATGCCAGCATTTGGATTGTTAGGAATCGATTTCGCTCATGGTTTCGATGCTATTCCTGGAACAACAGTTAAAAACGGTTGGGAAACACATTTTATAATTGGTCAACAATTTTAATTATATTTGGCACGATAGTTGAACTTAACATTACAAGTTTATGAAAAAGTTTTTTTTATTGTTACTGATTTTTGGATTTACCGTAACTAGTAATGCCCAAGGAAAAGGAGTGAAAATAGGTTATATAGATATGGATTATATCCTAGAAAATGTGCCTGACTACAAAGAAGCATCTATTCAACTAGAGCAGAAAGCTCAAAAATGGAAGCAAGATATTGAAGTCAAAAAAAACGAAATCAAAAGATTAGAAGACGTTCTCAAATCAGAAAGAGCTTTACTAACTAAAGAACTTATTGAAGAAAGAGAAGGAGAAATTAAGTTCCTTGAAAACGATTTGATTGATTACCAACAAAAACGATTTGGTTCAAATGGTGATTTTATGATTCAAAAAGCATCAATTGCAAAACCAGTACAAGATCAGGTTTTTACAGCTGTTCAAGATATTGCTGAAGCAAGGGGATATGATTTCATTTTCGACAAATCATCTGATTTAACCATGCTTTTTTCTGCAAAAAGATATGACATTAGTGACCGAGTTATTAAGACTATTGTTGGAGCCGAAAAAAGAGAGCAAATGAGTAAAAAACAACTCAAAGCTATCGAAGCAAAAGAAGACGAAAAAGAAAAAATAGAAGACAATCCAGCATTAGCGGAACGTCAAAAAATTCTTGAAGACAAAAAAGCAGCTCGTGAAAAAATCATTGAAGAACGCAAACAAAGTGTAGCGCAAAAGAAAAAAGATTACGAAGAAAGACGAAAAAAATTGTTAGAAGATCAAAAAGGAAATAAAACTGGCACAACTATTGATTCTACAGCAACGAATAAAACTAGTCCTGATAATTTTAATAAATTAGAAGACAAAAAATTAGCTCAAGATTCAATTAAGGCTTCAAAAGAAGCAGCTCGTTTAAAAGTAATCGAGAACAATAAAAAAACGTTAGAAGAACGAAGAAAAGCATTAGAAGAAAAAAAGAAAAAAATAGCAGCTGATAAAGAAGCAGCAAAAACAAAAAAATAATTAAAAACAAAAACGCAAAAATTAATTAATACACTAATACTAAAAATGATGAAACAGATTAAAACTTTACTTATTGCAGCAGTTATGTTTTTTGGTGCTAGCACTATGAATGCTCAGACTAAAACAGCTCATATCGATGTGAATGATTTATTAGCTAAAATGCCAGAAATGACATCTGCAAAAGCACAGTTAGACAAATTAAGCAAAACTTTCGATGCAGAATATGGTACAATGGTAACTGAATACCAAACAAAAATGAAAAAATACGAAGGTGAAGCTGCAACTGCAACTGAAGCTGTAAACGAAACTCGTGCAAAAGAAATGCAAGATATGGGTCAACGTATTCAACAATACAGAGACACTGCTCAAAAACAATTGCAAGAAAAAGAAATGGAAATTGTAAAACCTATCATGGACAAAGCAAAAGCAGCTATCGTGAAAGTAGGAAAAGCAAAAGGATTTCAATATGTTATGGATTCTGCAAGTTTAATCCTTGCTGATGGACCTAACTTATTTGAAGATGTAAAAAAAGAATTGAAATTCTAATACATTTCAAAATAAATTAAAAACTGTCTCGTTCTAAAAAACGAGACAGTTTTTTTTTACATTTGTTTTATGAGTAACAACAACGCAATAGGATTATTCGATTCAGGAATAGGAGGAACTTCTATTTGGTCGGCAATTCATCAATTATTACCAAACGAGAATACCATTTATCTCGCAGACAGCAAAAACGCTCCTTACGGAAAACGCTCTAAAGAGGAGATAATAAAACTCTCCTGCAAAAACACTGAATTTCTTCTCGAGCAAAACTGCAAAATAATTGTTGTTGCCTGTAATACCGCAACAACAAATGCAATAAAAGAATTACGAGCAAAATACGATGTGCCTTTTATAGGAATTGAACCAGCAATAAAACCAGCCGCAAACCAATCGGAAACGCAAACTATAGGAATTTTAGCTACAAAAGGAACATTAAACAGCGAACTGTTTAACCGTCAAGCAGAAAGTTTTACTAATACTAAAATTATTGAACAGGTAGGAAACGGACTTGTAGAACTCATAGAAAATGGAGAAATAGATTCCCCAGAAATGAATATGTTGCTTACAAGTTACCTTAAACCAATGATTGCTGCAAATATAGATTATCTTGTTTTAGGCTGTAGTCATTATCCTTATCTAGTTCCAGCAATCAAGAAAATAATTCCAAGTCACATAAAAATAATCGATTCTGGTGAAGCTGTAGCCAGACAAACTAAAGCAATTTTAGAGAAAAATAATTTATTAAATACCTCTAAAATTAAAAGCACACAACTGTTTTACACAAATAGCGATTCTGATGTTTTAAAAAAAATATTGGGATTTAAAAAAAATGTGTTTGAAGAAAATTTCTAGGAGCGAATAGCTTGCGCCTTCTTGTAAATTGCCTTCCTGCTGTTGTTACAATCCACGCAAAAAAAAGCGTGGGATTTCCACTTCCATCAGGGCTAAAAAGGAATTTTTAGCGTTCTTGTAAATAGTATAAAACTGAAAACATAAATTCTGTCAGTTTAAAAGAAGTTTATGACTATATGGTTTAAAAAAAGTTAGTCCTCCTTAAACCAACTAGAATACATTACATAATTATTAGATATACGCTCAATTTCTCCAGCAAAATCACTTTGATCAATATCCTTTACTTTTTTAGCAGGAATACCCGCATAAATCGCTCCAGATTCGACCACAGTATTCTGAGTAACAACCGATCCAGCTCCGATAATAGAATTACTATTTATAACGCAATTATCCATTACAATTGCTCCCATTCCTATTAGTACATTATCATGAATTGTACAGCCGTGTACAATCGCATTGTGACCTATAGAAACATTGTTTCCTATAATAGTTGGGTGTTTCTGATACGTGCAATGTATTACAGCTCCATCCTGAATATTAACTTTATTACCTATTGTTATAAAATTCACATCTCCTCTAATCACTGTATTAAACCAAACACTGCAATTAGAACCAAATGAAACTTCACCTACAATAGTTGCGTTTTCGGCAACAAAACAATCTTCAGGTATTTGTGGGTGTTTCCCGTTTACTTCTTTAATGACCATATTTTTCAAAAAAAAATCCCGAGATAATTCGGGACATATTTTATAATTAATTAACTGCAGGACAGTTACAATCGTATTTTTCTTTTTTACATCCAAAGTCATAACCTAAAGTAATTTGGTGATAACCTCCAGTATCAAACTTAACTTTTCCTGTAACGTGAGAATAAGTATAAGCAAACATGAATTTCTTGTAATTTACACCAACTAACGGGGTTATATATTGTAAATATTGATCTTTCAATTCGGTTCCGTTTACATATTGAGCTCCATCGAAACTTCTTCTATATGACAAACCACCCCAGATTTTACCAAAATCGACGGCTTTATAAACTTTTAAGTTTACATCAAGTGCTTTCTCTTTAGTTCTATCAGTAAGTTGAAATAATACAGAAGGCTCCCAAAGCAGTTTTCTAGAGTTCCCAAAAACATAACCAGCGCTCAAAAGGTATTTTCTTAAATTATCAGATTCAAATTCGGTATAAATATCTCTACTCTGAAAAAGTGCATTTTTTACAGTTGCGTGAGCATAAAAATCTAATAAATTATAAGAAGCTCCAAAATCAACATTAACATAAGTTGCTTTTTGTAAAACTCCAGCAATAATAGGGTCAAAATCAGTTAAATCGAAAGATGTCTCATCTAATTGATTTTGCACTAAACCAGCACTTAATCCAAAAGACAACTGATTCAAATCGGTCGTGCTTCTAGAAAACATAATATGATGTGCATATGTTAATTTAGCTCCTTTTTGAGAATGATAACCATTTTTATCATTAAAAAGAATAACACCTAAACCAGATTTCCCGCTTTCTCCTATAGAACCATTGTAGCTTAATGTTTGCAACGCAGGAGCATCACTATTTCCAAACCATTGTTGGCGAGCTGTAAGTCTAATTTTATCACAATTAGAAGCTCCTGCCATAGATGGATGAAGTATATAATAATTATCTGTTAAATAGTCTGAATAAACAGCTATTCCTTCTTGAGAGAAAGCGAATTGAGTTGAAATAAAAGCTATTGCTAATATTATTTTTTTTAAATTCATTTTTATAATCTTTTTGGAATGAAACAGTTAAGCTGTTTTTAAGAAAATCATGGGCAAACCAATATATTTTTCAAAACGCTCAAAGATATGATTTTTTGCGAAAGTTTTTCTACTTATACAATATTTTTGTATCGATAGGTAAATAAATTAACAGTTTATCAAAAGTTAAATTAATCTATAATTAAAAAAGTAATTTATTATAAACCAATTAGGTTTCTTAATTTTGCATAAAATATAGAATCATGAAACTTATCACTATAAAAGACACAAACAATCCGAATATTCAAAAATTCGAATTTTCTTATTTCATAACACCAAATCAAAGTTTTGAATACAAAAACATTGATGAAGCTGGCGGGTCTCCACTTGCACAACAATTATTTTATTTACCTTTTGTAAAAACGGTTTATATCTCAGGAAACTTTATTGCTATAGAAAAATACAATATTGTAGAATGGGAAGATGTAAAACACGCTGTCGCTGATCAGATGGAAGCTTTTGTAAGCAATGGTGGCGAAGTAGTCAAACAAACTGAGACTCCAAAAAAATCTCCAGTTACTGTTTATGCAGAAAGCACGCCAAATCCTTCCGTAATGAAATTTGTAGCTAGTAAAAAACTCACAAAAACCATTGTCGAATGCAAAAATATAGATGAAACGTATGCTTCGCCATTAGCAAAAGAATTATTTAAGTTTCCTTTCGTAAAAGAAATTTTTATCGACGAAAATTATATTTCAGTAACTAAATTTGCTGTGGCAGAATGGCAAGAAATAACTACAGAAGTTCGTAGTTTCATCAAAGAATTTATCGAAAACGGAAATATTGCAGTCGACGAAACTAAAATCGTAGCGACAAAACACGAAGAAAAACAACAAATTACAAATTTTGATAATCTTGATGTTACTTCACAAAAAATAATCAATATTATCGAAGAATATATCCGTCCAGCTGTTGCTGCTGATGGAGGAAACATACTTTTCGATTCCTATTCTGAAGATACAAAACAAGTGAAAGTAATTTTGCAAGGTGCTTGTAGCGGTTGCCCATCGTCAACATTTACCCTAAAAAACGGAATAGAAAGCATGCTAAAAGACATGCTAAACGAACCAGAACTAAAAGTGGAAGCTTTAAATGCATAAATAAATTTTAGTTTTAGTTTTTAATTCGTAATTTTAATGTATTAACAACTAAAAAACTAAAAATTATGTCAGTATTAAAAGTTATCGAAGTATTATCAAGTTCTGAAACTTCATGGGAAGATGCAACAAAAAAAGCAGTCGAAAAAGCATCAAAATCGGTAAAACACATTCGTTCAGTCTATGTTCAAGACCAAAGCGCTTCAGTAAAAGACGGAAAAGTAGCTGATTTTAGAGTAAATCTAAAAATCACATTCGAACTAGAATAAACCAGCATTAAATCATAAATTAGCGTTTCAATATTTGAAGCGCTTTTTTTTTGAAGCGATCTCCTGCTGTACGCTATATCTTTTCCTTGCTAAAGGAGCAAGAAAAAGGATGTCGCTTCCATCAGGGCTAAACCAACCAGTATGAATCAGCTAAATTTAGAAACCAGTCCTTATTTGTTACAACACGCCAACAATCCAATACATTGGAAAGCTTGGTCAGAAAATACATTGGCAACAGCCCAAAAAGAAAACAAACTCCTCATTATAAGCATCGGATATTCCGCTTGTCATTGGTGTCACGTGATGGAACACGAAAGTTTCGAAAACGAAGAAGTTGCGTCAGTAATGAACCCAAACTTTATTTCGATAAAAGTAGATCGAGAAGAACGTCCAGATGTCGATGCAATATATATGAAAGCCGTTCAAATGATGACCAATCGTGGCGGTTGGCCACTAAACGTTGTTTGTCTTCCTGACGGAAGACCTATTTGGGGCGGAACCTATTTCCAGAAAGAAGAATGGACAAATACACTCCAACAATTACACGAAATGTATGTTTCATCTCCTGAAAAAATTATCGAATATGCCGAGAAATTGCATCAAGGAATTCAAGTTTTAGGAATCGTAGAACACAATCCTTCTCAGGAACAAAATCACACCAATAATATAAAACCATTAGTCGAAAAATGGTCTAAAAGTTTCGATTGGGAATATGGCGGTTACGCTCGCGCTCCTAAATTTATGATGCCCAACAATTATGTATTTTTGCAACGATATGGTTTTCAAACTCAATCCCAAGATTTACTCAATTTTGTCGATTTAACATTAACAAAAATGGCT
>NZ_JAYSSZ010000085.1:0-4897 GCF_043720215.1 Flavobacterium sp.
CTATAAAACTAAAAACAGCACCAAAAACGTTTTTGGTGCTATTTAATTTATCTATTTTTGTCTAATAATCTGTATCGATTATTTAGGACTAGTCAAAATATTGATATTACAAAACGCCTGGTTTTGCATCTGCAGAACAAGCTTTTTTAGCAGCACAACATCCGCCTTTTTTCTCACCTTCTTTTGGGCCACAACTTTTTGCAGTTTCCATTGTTGCTGGAGTTGCTGTTGCAGCTGAAGCTTCATCAGCTGATTTTTTTGATCTTTTTTTCTTTTTAGGTTTTTCTTGATCTTGTTTGTCTTGGTATAACATAGCTTTATCAGCAGTTGATTTTACATTTTCAACTTTATACGTTTTCCCATCAGCCACAGCTTCTACAGTTTCTACTAATTTTTCTGGAGTTTGTAAAGTTGCGTCGTACTGAATAGTTGCTATTTTTTTATCGAAATCAACAGACGCTTTTTGTACTCCATCAAGTCCTGCTAATTTGTTTTCGATAACTTTTGCACAACCCATTGCACAAGTCATACCTTCGATATTAAAACTTGTAGTTTCTGCTTTTGCAATTTCTTTAGAGGCTGAAGCGGTTTCGGTTTTAGTTTCTGTTGTCTCTTTTTTACAACTTACAAACAACGCTCCTGTTATTGTTAGCAGCGCTAATGTTACTTTGATACTTTTCATATTTTAAAATTTTATTGATTCAGATTATTAATGACAAAAATATATAAAAAACAATTCGATATTCATAAAAATAACAGAATTTTGTGAATTCAAAATAAATAGATGTTTACTAAAGATAATAAATGGCTTTTACTGATTATACTTTCTCTAATTTGGGGAAGTTCATTCATACTAATAAAGCGAGGATTGGTGGGGCTAACTCCATTTCAGGTTGGTTCGCTTCGAATACTTTTTACAGCAGTATTTTTGTTATTGATAGGTTTTAAGTCTTTAGCGAAAATTCCACATCATCAATGGAAATATATCGCTATGACTGCTTTTTTCGGTACATTTTTGCCAGTTTTCTTGTTTGCGTATGCTCAGACTCAGATAAATAGTTCGGTAAGTGCAATATTGAATTCTCTTACCCCAATGAATACCTTGCTTATTGGTATTTCTGCGTTTGGATTAACTTTTAAGCGTGGTCAAATAATAGGTATTTTTATTGGTTTGTTTGGTAGTGTTTTGTTGGTTTATAATGGTGCAATAAACCATCCAGACCAGAATTATTATTATGCCATTTTTATAATCATTGCTTCGGTTTGTTATGCTACCAATGTGAATTTGATTAATAAATATCTGTCAGATCTTAGTCCGATGAGTATAAGCGTTGGGAACTTTGCAATAATGACAATTCCTGCTATTCTTGTTTTGAGTTTTTCTGGGTTTTCTGAAACTGTTCATTTAGCCAAAACTCAAAATTCAATGATTTACATTAGTATTTTAGGAATTGTAGGAACAGGAATTGCGAATCTTATTTTTTTTAGATTGATACAAATTTCGTCACCTGTTTTTGCCACTTCCGTTACTTATCTAATTCCAATCGTAGCCTTTTCTTGGGGATTATTAGATAACGAAATGCTAACTCCAATACAGTTTCTTGGGGCTTTTATTATTTTAGTAGGTGTTTATATGGCGAGCAGAAAGTAGCTTTAAGACTCTTCTTCTGTCAATGCATTCCAACCTCTCGCTTTGAGAGGAATTTTTGTGTCTGCACGAGTTATGAGATGAATTCCTTCGCTTTCCTGTGTCATGTGTCCAATGATAGTGAAATTCGGATTCCCTTTTATTTTCTCAAAATCTTCCATGGCAATGGTAAAGAGTAATTCGTAATCTTCACCACCATTTATAGCTACTGTAGTAGAATCTATATTAAATTCTTCACAAACATTGATAAACTGAGGATCGATAGGCAATTTGTCTTCGTATAAATTACAACCTACTTTCGATTGTTTGCATAAATGAATTATTTCCGACGATAATCCGTCAGAAATATCAATCATAGATGTAGGTTTTATCTCTAATGCGTGTAATAAAGTGCGTACATCTTTACGAGCTTCAGGTTTTAGTTGACGCTCAATTAAGTAGGTGTAAGCGTCTAAATCTGGTTGACTGTTAGGATTAACTTGAAAAACTTGTTTCTCTCTTTCTAAAACTTGTAGTCCCATGTAAGCTGCGCCAATATCGCCAGTTACAACTAATAAATCTGTTTGTTTTGCTCCATTTCTATATACAATTTCGTCTTCGTCTGCTTCACCAATTGCGGTTATGGAAATAATTAACCCTTTTTGTGATGAGGTCGTATCTCCGCCTATAACATCAACTTTATATTCATTGGCAGCTAATGTAATTCCAGCAAATAATTCGTCTAATGCTTCTAGTGGAAATCGATTAGAAACTGCTACCGAAACCGTAATTTGAGTAGCTTTTGCATTCATAGCACAAATGTCAGAAATATTCACAACAACGGCTTTGTAACCTAAATGCTTTAGCGGCATATAAGCTAAATCAAAATGCACTCCTTCAATTAATAAATCGGTAGAAACAACCACTTTTTTGTCTTTAAAATCCAAAATCGCAGCATCATCGCCAATTCCTTTTAATGTTGAGGGTTGGTTAACAGCAAAATTCTTTGTTAAATGTTCTATAAGTCCGAATTCTCCTAGTTGAGCTATACTTGTGCGTTGTGGTGTTTTATCTTCGATCATTTTTCTTAATTTGAAGTTGCAAAGATACGAAGAATTTTGTGGTATGAAGTTGTAATTAGTATTAGGTATTAATAATAAAAAAGGCTCAACTTTTAATAAAGTTGAGCCTGATTATTTATAAAAGCTATAATAGATTTAGACTTATTTATATGCTTTTTTCAAAAGAAATCCTGCTAATGATTTTCCGGTTTTAGCAAATCCTTCACCAATTCTGCTTTCATTGCTAAAATTATTACCATATTGATCTCCAGGTGCATTTTCACTTGAAATTTCTAAAAGAACATTAGATTTATTTGAAGTTTCTACGAATTTTAAATTTGTTGTAACTTTTGCAGGTTGTTTCATTACCATAGCATCCCATCCTGGAAAAATCCAAACAGCTTCAACGATTAATGTATATTTTGCAGAAGTTAATCCTTCTTGAAAAGAAACTTCTTTTTTCTTTTTAGCTAAAACGATATTAACTAATTCTAAAAATTTAGGATTCCAAATAGATTCTTTGGCTCCGTTCCATTTCTTTTTCCAGATATCACCAACACCTTTTGTCTTTTCGTTAAGCTCTTTCGAACGTTCTTCGACATATTGTGCTTCCGTTTTGTTTTCTTTCATTAAAGTCAATTTACTGTAATCAAACTCAACATTGATTTCTTTTTGACCATTTAGAAACCCAAAATCTCCTTTTACAACTTCCATTTTTTGAGCCGTCACTAGAGACGAAACAAATAATACCGCTAATACTAATACTTTTTTCATTTTTACTTTTTTGTTTATTTAAAGTATAAAACTACAAATAATTTATAATTACATTATTAAAGAAAGTTAAAAATTAATGATTAATTCAAATTAACCTTAATCATTATATCCTCTTTTTTCTTTTTGTACACTTCTAATAAGAATGAATTTTCGCTAGTTTTTACTATTCTATTTGTTGAAAATTGATAGATTTTAAAATCTTCAACTTCCCTAGAATTCAAGATAGATCCTTTTGTTAAAGCTCCATCTGAATCAGAAATTTTCACAGCTGTTAAGTAACCGCCCTGACCATCACTATGTTTTGCAGGCGCTTTGTCTAAAGGCAAATCGATATTTTTGACATTATCTAAATAGACAAAATAATGATTATTATTTGCATTAAAATATTTATATGACATTCCGCCTTTTCCTCTAGAACCAATTTGGTTTTTTGCAATTTTTTTCATCCAACCTAATTTACCATCTGCATTAATTTTAGAAATTAACATATCACAATAATGGTAGGTAACAGTTGTTCTCATTCCTCCTTGTGGGCTGTAAGATGTATGAGTGACAATAAAATATTGTTCTCCTACAAGCACAATACTTCCATCTTCATTTATAGCAAGATCCGAAAGTTCTAGGTCAGAAAACTTTGCGTCATCTCCTTTTCGTTCTTTCTTTTCGTTCTTTTTCTTGGTTTTTTCACTCTCGTATTGATTTAAAACTTCCAATGGGATTTCATGAAAAGTTTTGTCATAAATAGTTCCGTCTGGTTTTATTTTAAAAGCAATAATTCCATCGCAATCGTCGAAATCGCCTTTTCCATTACTATAAAAACCACCACAAACTAAGTACTCTTTGTCAGTATCAAAAAGCCATAATTTATTAATGAATTTATCTTTATTATCAAACTTAGAGATATCTATTTTGTTTGATCCTGATTTAATCACAAACATCTCAACATGGTAATTTGCTTCAGTGTCTTTCTTTTTCTTTTTATCATCATTACTGTCATCATGAAAAACTTTTGTAAGTAAATATAAATTTCCCCTGTTATCTAATTGATAATCTAGATTATTCATTCTTCTTTCAGTATAAGGCATTGTAACCTCATTGCCAGAAGTTTTATTTAGACCTCCGTCGAAAGTGTACAACCCAAGAATGTCGAAACTTTTAGTGTCTTTCTTAACTTCTGGTTTTTTTCTGTATTGTATTAAGACACTTTTCTTGTCTCTTGGCTGATAAAAATCAAATTTATCTTGAACACTGATTGAAAATCCATTTCCAACAAATGTTCCTGAAACTTTGCCGTCAACTTGAAATAATAATTTATGGTTTTCTATAAATTCTCCTTTATCAAAATCTATTTCAACATAGAACAATTGTTCTTTTTCATTGTCTCCGTCCCATGAAGAATAGAAAAAATAGTATTTACCATTTAACTCAAGAATCT
>NZ_JAYSSZ010000086.1:0-4824 GCF_043720215.1 Flavobacterium sp.
TTTTTCGTCGCACCTTTTCTTCCAGAATGTCCTAATTGGATTCCGATTTTCGTTTGCGTATGTTGATGAATGAAATCGTTAATACGTTTCCATTCTGTAAGTTGCTTTTCGTTGTAAATTCCGGCACAGCCTTCTGTGATTCTTCCTGTTTCAGAGACCGCGGTCATTTCTGTTAAAATTAAACCCAAGCCACCAACTGCTCTTGACGTGTAATGTTGAAAATGCCAATCGTTTACCAATCCGTTTGCGGCGGCATATTGTCCCATTGGCGCCATTAAGATTCGGTTTTGTACTTCTAGATTTCTTAATTTGAAAGTTGAGAAGGCTGCCGATTGATTTTTGTCATTGACATTGATATTGCCATTGAATTCATTTAAAACTTTATCTGTAAATGATTTATCTCGTAAGCGTAAGTTTTCGAAAGTTACTTTTTTAGCGCGCGTCATGCATCCGAAAGCAAATTGATAAAAGGAATGTTGGTTATGACGGTTCATATTTTCAAACCAATCAACCGAGACTAATGCCGCATATTGAATCATTTCAACTGTATTTCTACGAGTTTTATCATATTGTTGAAAAGCAGCTTGCACATCAGTTGGATTAGCAATAACGGCATCGGACAAACCGATAGCTGAATCCATCGCTAATTTTGTACCCGATCCAATAGAATAATGTGCTGTCGCTTTGGCATCGCCTAATAAAACGATATTCTTGTGATACCAATTTACATTGGTTACGTGCGGAAATTGACGCCAATGTGATTTATTTGAAATTAGAGGATGACCGTCTAATTCATCCTTGAATATTTCTGAAATTTTAGTAATAGTATCTTCTTCATTCGTGACTTCGAAACCATGTTTTTGCCAGGTTTCATCAGAACATTCAAAAATCCAGGTACTCATACCTTCTTGGTATTGGTACGAATGGGCTACGATTAAACCATGTTCAGTATTTCTAAAAAAATAAGTAAAAGCGTCTAATGGTTTTGTAGAACCTAACCAAACGAAACGGTTTTGTTTCATTACGATTTTTGTTCCAAATTCGGCTTCATATTTGGTGCGAATGCCACTTCCAATTCCGTCTGAAGCGATAACCATATCAGCGTTTTCGAAGAGAGAAATATCATCTACATTTTGTTCGAAATGCAAATTTACGCCTTCTTCTTGACATCTTTGTTGTAATAATTGTAGCAAAGTTTTTCTAGAACAACCACAAAATCCATTTCCAGCAATATTTACGCTTTCTCCATCACGAGCGATGATGATATCGTCCCAATAAGCAAACTTGCTACGGATTAATTCATAGGATTGCATGTCTCTTTTTAAGAATTCACCTAAAGTTTCATCTGAAAAAACCACACCAAAACCAAAACTATCATCCGGTTTGTTGCGCTCGTACACATCGATTTGACAATGCGGCATTGCTTTTTTGGTTAATATCGAAAAATATAGTCCACCAGGACCACCACCAATTACTGCTATTTTCATATTTTTTTGGTACGCGGATAAAACAAATTTACTAAAGCAAAAACGCTGATGTCCGCAGTTTTATAATGTTTATATATTTTTGAACACAGATTTGAGAAATCATATTAATTCTTAAAATCAATGTTTCTTATTTTTACTTTTTCATAAAATCAAATGCGCCTTTTCGTAAATTGATGTTATATTCTAGATAAGCTTTTAGGCATGCTAAAAAATTAGACCAACCGAAAGAATTTCCGGAAAGCCATTTTAAACCTGCTTCATTATTTTCCATATTTTTTTCTGAAATTGAAACTAAAGTTGAATTGTTTTCTTTTTCTGAAAGTGTGATTTCAACTAACAAATTAACTGCAGAGTTTTCCCAATAAAAAGAAATGTATTTATCTTTTTCGATTTTCTGAATTTTAACAGGACATTCAAAATCGAATTCAGGAAATTTCCAGATTAGATTTTTTCCTTCTTCCATGATTCCTGTGCTTTGAGAAATGAAATAATTAGACATTTTTTCAGGAAGAATTATTGCTTCAAAAACTTCGTGAATTGGTTTATGAATTTGCATCGCACAGTTTATTTCTAACTTTCCCATAACTATCCTCTTTTAATTGAAAAAATTTCTCCGAGTTTGGAATAATTGGAACCTGCTAAACGCGCAACTGGTTTGTAAGTATCTAAATTAATTTTGTAATTGTCTAACAAAACACTTTCGTCAACATGAAACATCACGATTCGTCCAATAATGATAGTTGCACCACCGGTTTTATGATTTTCTAAAGCATAATGATGTACTAATTCGCATTCCATTGAAATAGGACTTTCCTTAACTCTAGGTGGTTTTACTTTTGTAGAAGCAATAGGAGTGAGGTTTGCTAAATCGAATTCACTTTCGTTTGAAGGAATAGGTTGCGAAGTCAAATTCATTTGTTCGACTAATTCTTCAGTAACCATATTTACAACAAATTGTTTGGTTGCTAAAACATTGTTTAAAGTATCCTTGTTTGTTTCATTTCCTCGAACGGTCGAAAACATAACATGTGGTGGATCATCTCCAACAGCATTAAAAAAGGAAAAAGGAGCGAGATTCGGAATTCCGTCTTCGCTGATACTTGAAATCCAGCCAATAGGTCTAGGAATTACTGCTCCTGTGAGCAATTTGTAAATGGCAGATTGTTCAAGATTTATCGGGTCAAATTCCATTGTTTATTTAATGTTGTGTTACTACAAATAAACTAAAAAAAAAGTGGATTTTGAAATATATTGAAGTGAACTTTGTTATAAATTTACAAAAATTCATTTATCAGAAAAAACTATGAGTTACTATAAAATCCAAAACCTAGAACAATACTTCAAACATTATAACAAATCAATTAGAGAACCTAGAAAATTTTGGGGAAAGATTGCTTCAGAGAATTTTACTTGGTATCAAGAATGCGAAAAAGTAGTAGAATTTGATATGGCCGAAGCCAAAATAGAATGGTTTAAAGGGGCAAAAGTTAACATCGTAAAAAATTGTATCGATAGACATTTAGTACGTCGAGGTGAAAAAACAGCTATTATTTTTGAACCAAATAATCCAAATGAAGAAGCACAACAAATCTCGTATAACCAACTATATGTACGTGTTTCTAAAATGGCAAATGTTTTGAGAGAACAAGGCATCAAAAAAGGAGACAGAGTTTGTATTTATTTACCCATGATTCCTGAATTAGCCATTACAACATTGGCTTGTGCTAGAATTGGAGCCATACATTCAGTAGTGTTTGCGGGATTTTCTGCATCGGCAGTAGCGTCAAGAATTAATGATTCTGAATGTAAAATGGTCATCACTTCTGATGGTGGTTTCCGTGGTGAAAAAACGATCGATTTAAAAGGAATTATAGATGAAGCTTTAGAAAAATGTCCTTCTGTTGAAAAAGTATTGGTAGCCAAAAGAACGAATACTCAAATTAATATGAAAGATGGCCGAGACCAATGGTTACAACCTCTTTTAGACCAAGCATTAGACAATAATGTAGCTGAAATTATGGATGCCGAAGATCCTTTATTTATTTTATACACATCTGGATCAACAGGGAAGCCAAAAGGAATGGTACATACTACGGCTGGCTATATGGTTTATTCTGCTTATACTTTCAAAAATGTTTTTAATTATGAAGAAAATGATATTTTTTGGTGTACAGCCGATATTGGTTGGATAACAGGACATTCATATATTTTATACGGACCTTTATTAAATGGAGCTACAACCGTAATCTTTGAAGGCGTTCCGTCATATCCAGATTTTTCTCGTTTTTGGGAAGTGATCGAAAAACACAAAGTGACTCAATTTTATACTGCTCCAACTGCTATTCGAGCCTTGGCAAAAGAGAATTTATCATACGTTCAAAAATTTCCATTAAAATCCTTGAAAGTAATTGGTTCTGTTGGAGAACCTATTAATGAGGAAGCTTGGCACTGGTATAATGACCACGTAGGAGGGAAGCGTTGTCCCGTTGTAGATACGTGGTGGCAAACAGAAACAGGAGGTATTATGATTTCTCCAATAGCTTTTGTAACTCCAACAAAACCAACTTATGCGTCGTTACCGTTACCAGGAATTCAACCAGTTTTAATGAATGAAAAGCGTAACGAAATTGAAGGAAATCAAGTGACAGGAAGTTTGTGCATCAAGTTTCCGTGGCCAGGAATAGCAAGAACAATTTGGGGAGATCATCAACGTTATAAAGAAACGTATTTCTCTGCATTTCCGGGTAAATATTTTACTGGTGATGGCGCTTTGCGTGACGAAGTAGGTTACTATAGAATTACAGGTCGAGTAGATGATGTTGTAATTGTTTCGGGTCATAATTTAGGAACAGCTCCTATAGAAGATGCTATAAATGAACATCCTGCTGTTGCAGAATCTGCCATTGTTGGATTTCCTCATGATATAAAAGGAAATGCTTTGTACGGTTTTGTAATTCTAAAAGAGAGCGGAGAAACACGTGATAAAACAAATCTTGCTAAAGAAATAAATCAACATGTTTCAGATCATATCGGACCAATTGCTAAATTAGATAAAATTCAGTTTGTTTCAGGTTTACCTAAAACACGCTCTGGAAAAATTATGAGACGAATTTTGAGAAAAATCGCGGAAGGTGATTTTTCTAATTTTGGTGATATCACGACTTTATTAAATCCTGAAATTGTTGATGAAATAAAAGAAGGGAAGTTGTAAGGTTAAAGTTTAGAATCGTTTCTAAATAATTTTGACTAGTCCTAAATAATCGATACAGATTATTAGACAAAAATAGATAAATTAAATAGCACCAAAAACGTTTTTGGTGCTGTTTTTAGTTTTATA
>NZ_JAYSSZ010000087.1:0-1887 GCF_043720215.1 Flavobacterium sp.
ACAGCATAAATCACCAAAATAATTATTGTTAAAATCCCAATAGATTTTACATTCTCTTTAAACATATTTTATGAATTTTTGCCTATTTCGTTTACTTGACGATAGACATTATATAAAGCTAAAAAAACACCAACTAAAGTGAATACTTTATAATAGAATACTTTTTCGTTTGTATAATTCTCATCTAACCAAAAACCAAGCTTGTAAAACAAAAAAATAATGACACCCATTTGTATGGGAATATTAATAAGCGCCAGCCATTTTGTGTTATTTTTTTTATCTTGATTATTATTCTCCATGTGCTGGCAACAAAGGCTTTGAAGTTGTTTTCATAATACATGAAGCGCTAAAATCTGCTCCTGGCTCTACAGAAAGTTTTCCGCAAGTTACCTCGCCGTGGATACTTGCTTTCGATTTAATGTTTAAAATATCTTGAACTATTATTTTTCCTGTCACTGTTCCTTCTATATCTACATTTTGACAAGAAATATCACCAGTAACAATTCCCGCTGGACCCACAACAAGTTTCCCTTTTGAAGTAAAATTACCTATTAAGTGTCCATCTAATCTAAAATCAGCGATCGATTCTATATCGCCTTTTATAGTTGTTACCTCAACAATCCTGTTGGTTTTTCCTAGTAAATCTGTATATGATTTTGTACTTTTTTCAAACATATTTTTTTATTTTAATTCGAGAAATTGATTGTAATTTTTCTTAACCTGAATAACCGAATAATTATCGCTAGAAATTACCTGAGCTAGTGTTTCAATTTTGTAATCTTTAGTGTCTTTTAGAATATTTACTAAATAATTCGAGTATTCCTTTGATGATATTCCGTGAATTACAACAAAATTTTCTGTTTCATTATACACATCAAACGAAACAGAAAAAGTATCATATTGCTTCTCTTTAATATACTTGTTTAATTTTTCTGTTAATGTTGTGGTTTCAGCAGCATCTCGTTTTCCTACTTTATATAATACTTTCCATTTTTTAGATAACGAATCACTTTTGAAAGCCATTTGTTCTAACGTTGGTATGTTTATTTTAAGAATATCTTCTGCTTGTTTTCCTTCTTTTGTGTTTGGAAAGTTTAAGGCGACAAAATTTAACGATTTTTTGTACTCATCAACTCCTTTTAGTTTTCCTATCACACTTGATTTAAGTAATTCGAATTTTGGTATTAAATCATCCCCAGCAAATTGAGCCAAACTTTTTTCGATAGTTTCAAGAACCAAAACATATTCTTGATTTCCAAATTGCTTGTAAAGACCTTTATAAACTTCATCTGGTGTTTGAGCAACTGCGTTTTCTTCAGATATTGCTCCGCTTAAAAGCTGTGCATATCTTGTGTTTGGGTAATTTGATATAATTTTATTTTTAACGTCTTCCGCTTTCGATTTATCTATAATCTCATATATTTTATACAAATTATACATCGATGGTAAAACCAATCTTTCTTCAGGATTGTTTTTTAGTAATAACTCAAATTTAGAGGCAGACAATACATATTCTTTAAATTTCTCTTTATAAATAACACCTAATTGATAATTTGCAAAATTTCGTTCTCTAGCTAAACTATCTAATACTTTTTGCGAAGTTGGCAATTGCTTCAAATAAAAATCTGCTTGGTATTTCTCAGAAATTAAACCCTCAGTTTCTGTATCCTTATTATTTGTTATTATACTGTCGTTTTTACTTGTGTTTTCAGCTTGCGAGATCCATCGCCAGTTATCTTTAAGAGATCGTTTTCCCCAGTTTTTTAGGAATTCAACTTTCCCATAAGCAACCGTTGTTGGATTATAAAAATAAAAAGCGTCCTTGTTTGCAGAATCGAAACTAGCTGCTGGAGGCAAAAACATTTGGTCGTTTTTAGTTGCGATTTC
>NZ_JAYSSZ010000088.1:0-13915 GCF_043720215.1 Flavobacterium sp.
GAGCAAAATTAAAAGGCATCCGATTGTGTTAAGTTGAAATTCCATTTTATTAAAAATTAAGGACAACAATTAAAGACAGACATAAATGGGGTAAATTTCGTTTCGTTGCATGAAGAAAAACCAGCTTCTGTAAACGCTCTTTGCCATATTTTTTTGGAGAAAAAATGTGTAAATCCGATTGAGAATGCAACAAAGTTGGGGAAATCTCGCAAGTGTTCAACCATAATAACACTTCCACTTGATTTACAAACCCTATGACATTCTTTTAAAAACTGAACTTTTTCGTCTTGGGAACGAATTTAGTGAACTGCGGATAACAAAAAAATATAATCGACAGAATTATCTTTTAACGGTATTGAATTTGAAATAATTTGTTGCGTATTTGGATATACTAAACTCACTTTCCTTGCTCTAATTATTGCAGGTTCTGTATGTTGTTTGGAATTATAAAAGTCAAAAACTTTTAAATCAGATTTAGGGAATAAGTTTTTGATGATAAAACTTGTTTCGTCAAACCCAGCATTAATGTTCAGAATTTTAGTGTCTTTTGAATCTGTAAGGTTCAGTTTTTTTAACCAATTAAAATCATAATAGCCTGAAAAATCGTAAACATAAGCCGATACGATTAATGGCATTGTCAATCCATAAATAAAGGACAAAAGTATAATCCAATATAAAATATTTGACCAACTAAATAATATATGACTTGTAATAATCAATGTCAAAGCGACTAAACCAAACACATAAAAATGTCTGTTAAAACTTAAAATATTTATTACTCCTTGAAAAGGTTTTCTTTTTATTTCCATTTTTCAATTCTTCCTTTTTTCCAATAATACGGAATGTTTTCTATAATAAAAGCATTGGCCAACTTTATATCAGAAAAATTAAATTTGTTTAAGAAGTCAAATTTATAATTGATTATTTCAATTGGTTTTGGATTCCATTTTTCACGAACACCTTCAATAATTAGGATTTCATTTTCTTTAACTGTAAAAGTAAAAGGAAGTGGACCAGCATATTTTTTAGCCGTTTTCCAATCGGTAAAAGGAGAATTTGTAGGTAATGAAATTTCTTCTTTTATGTCAGAAAAAGCAAAATTAAATTTTGATTTTACAGATTCAAAACTTGTATTTTCTTTATATTCTTTTTTAACGATATCGGTTGTAGCATAGTTGTAATGCGTAAATATATTGCCGAAGAATTCCATTTTCTTTTTATTGGTTTCGGATTTTAAAATATATAAACCTCTGAAAATTTTCCCTTTTGGATTTTTATATTTTACAAAAATTCTATAGCCAATTAGAAGAAAATCATTTCCCATGAATTCAGGAAATCCCTTTGGGCGTAACTTTTCTGTTTCAACCATGGCGACAGCTATAAAAGCCCATTTATTATCATAAGTATCTAATTCAAGGCAATCAGGAAGTAAATTTTCTAATTGTTCTTTAGGAATGGCAAATGTTAAGACGATTGACTTTTTGAAAAAAGTTTCAACAGCAAAAGGATGATTTTTTAATTTTTCTAACACTTTTCTTTGTTTAGAATAAATTCGTTAAAATAGATGAATAGACAAAATAATAACGCAAATACAGAATTCCATTTTCCCCACAATAGTAAATCAGGAACAACTGTGAATTCTAAAATGTTCATTGTTAGAATAATAATGATTTGTGCTATGGCGTTAATTTTAGAATTAATTCTACTGATAATCCAAATTGCCATTAAGACTTCTGAAAAACCTATTAGTTTGGTAATAATATAAGCGGAAGGATTATCTAAACATAAAATTTCTTTAACGATTTCTTGGTGTCGAGGAACATAATTTAATACTTTACAAAAAAGACCGTTGCTAAGCCACACTAAAGAAATTAAATAAATAGAAAGTTTTTTATATGTCATAAATCTAAAATCTACAATCAATATTAAAATAAGCTACCAACTTCCACTACTTCCGCCACCAGAGAAACCTCCGCCACCGAAACCACCACCAAAACCTCCGCCACCAGAGAAACCTCCTCCAGATGAACCACCAAAACCACCACCACTTCGTCCCATGCTACTTAAAATAATCACGTCTAGTAAGCTAGGTGTTCCGCCAATTCCGCTTCCGTTTCCTTTGTTGTTTTTGGAAATTATGACGAGTATAATGATGAAAAGAATGATAAAAAATATAATCGGAATTCCGCCACCTTCTTTATTTTCTTTTCGTGTTCCTTTGTATTTTCCTTTGAAAACATCAAAAATAGCATCGGCACCTTTGTCTAATCCATTGTAGTAACTTCCGGCTTTAAATTCTGGAATAATAATATTTCTAATAATTTCTCCGCCAATTCCTGCAGTCAGTCTATCTTCTAAACCATAACCTGGATTAATGGCAATTTTTCTTTCATTTTTGGATAATAAAATAACGACACCATTGTCATCTTTTGCAGTTCCGCCAATGCCCCAAGTTTGCCCCCATTTTGTAGCCAATTGACTGACATCTTCACCTTTTAGACTTTCAATAGTAATGACAACAATTTGAGTTGTAGTTGAATCAGAGTATTTAATTAGTTTTTGTTCTAATTGCGCTTTTTCAGTAGCAGATAAAACATTAGCATAATCATATACCGAAGTTTGAAATTTTGGAATTTCTGGAATGGTAAATTGAGCAAAACTAATTTGAGTGAATAAAAAACAAACGAGTAGTTTCAGGAAAATCGAGTAATTCATTTTTGTTAAAGTCATTATCCTTTAGATATTTCGTTTGATAATTCATTTGTATCGCCTTCTTGCCAAGGGAAATATTTTTTGAGTTGTTCTCCAGCTCTCAAAATACCATCAATAAGTCCTTGTTTGTAATTATGCTCTTTGAAATGTGCCACCATAATATCTTTGGTACAATTCCAAAAATCAGCAGTAACGACATCATTAATGCCTTTGTCTCCACAAATGACAAAAGTTTTATCTTTTACAGCTAGATAAATCAAAACTCCATTTTTGAGTTCTGTTTCATCCATTTTCAATTCGTGAAAAATTTCCATCGCACGGTCATACGCATCGATGGAAGTTGTTTTTTCAATATGTACTCTAATCTCGCCGGAAGTTTCTTTTTCAGCCACACGAATAGCTTCTACAATTTCTTGTTCTTCTTCTTTGGTTAAAAAATCTTCTACTTTCGACATTTGGTATTTATTTAAAAATGATTTACCGCGAATTTGCAATTATGTAATTTAGAAATTCGCGGATTATTTTTTTTAGAATTTTACTTCAACAGGTTTTGCAGCGCCTGGTTCAGCATCAAAATATGGTTTTCCTTCAAATCCGAACCAACCTGCTAAAATAGAGTTTGGAAACGTTTTTACATGATTGTTAAATGGTTTGATTGCTTCGTTAAAACGTGTTCTAGCTGTCAGAATCTGATTTTCAGTACTTGCTAATTCGTCTTGTAGTTTCTTGAAATTTTCTGTAGCATTCAGCGTAGGATAAGCTTCAACACTAACCAACAATCTTGACAATGAAGACGAAACGCCACTTTGTGCTTGATTAAATTGTGCTAATTGTTCTGGTGTAATATTTTTTGGATCAACAGTTACAGCAGTTGCTTTTGCACGTGCTTCGATTACAGCAGTTAATGTGCTTTTTTCGAAATCAGCAGCACCTTTTACAGTATTTACTAAGTTTCCAATCAAATCATTTCTACGTTGGTAAGAGGTTTGTACATTTCCCCATGATTCTGAAACATCTTCGTTCATTTTTACGGCAGAGTTATTAAAACCTGCAGCCCAACTATAAAGTGCGAATGCAATTACTGCAATTATCCCAACGGGAATTAACCATTTTTTCATAATTTTTGTTTTTAAAGATTTGTTTAATTTTATAATTCAGTTTTAATGCTCAATAATTGTGCCTTAATGCTTTCTAGTTTGCTAATAATATCAAACTTGTCTAAGGTTTTTTTCTGACCTTCTTTCAAATGTACTTTTGCACCTTCTAGTGTAAAGCCACGTTCTTTGACCAAATGAAATATCAGTTGCAAATTTTTTACATCTTCGGGTGTAAACATTCGGTTGCCTTTGGCATTTTTTTTTGGTTTTAGAATATCAAATTCCTTGTCCCAAAATCGAATAAGCGATTGGTTCACATCAAAAGCAGTGGCAATTTCGCCCATGCTGTAATATCTTTTATCTTTAGGTAAATCTATGTGCATTAATCTAGAGATTGATTTTCTTGTGTTGCTAATTTTGCAATAGCCGTATATTCTACCGCCGAAATATTTCCGTAATAAAAGTTAATTGGGTTTACTACATTTCCGCCTTTGTGAACTTCATAATGTAAGTGCGGAGCCTGACTACGTCCAGTGCTTCCAACAAAACCTATTATATCACCGCGATTTACACGTTGTCCCGCTCGTTTGTTATATCTGCTTAAATGTGCATATAAAGTTTCATAACCAAAACCATGACTTATCACAATATGATTTCCAAAACCTGAGGCGCCTGCATCAGCACGTCTTATCACACCATCTCCAGTAGCATAAACTGGCGTTCCTGTGGGCGAAGTAAAATCCATTCCTTTGTGCATTTTTCTAGCTTTGGTAAACGGATCACTTCGGTATCCAAAACCAGAAGCCATATGTCTCAATTGTTCATTCTTTACAGGCTGAATAGCTGGAATAGAACCTAAAAATTTCTCTTTTGCTTTAGATAATTTCAAAATCTCATCGAGCGATTTCGATTGCATCGCGAGTTGTTTCGAAATTAAATCTACACGTTCAGCAGTATTGGTTACTAATTTTTCATTATTAAAACCCAACAATTGTTTAAACCTACTTTCACTAACAATTCCTTTGGTCTTTTTTACTTCCGAAATAGGAGCGTTGTTAAAATAAACACGATAAATATTATTATCACGATCAGCAACACTAGCTAAAACCGCATCTAATTCATCTATTTGTTTGTTTAATATGGTGTAATTTAATTTCAAATTTTCATTTTCTCGAGTCAGCAATCTGTCTTTTGGAGTTTCAAAGTACGGCGTATTCAATAACGCTACAAAACACAAAAAACCAAACAATGCCGACGCCACTAAAAACAATGCGATATAGCCGAAACTTCTCGCTTTTTTAGTTTTTATTTTCCGATACGCTAAATTTTCGGCATCGTAATAGTATTTTACTTTCTTCATATTTTAAAAAATCCTATTTTTGTAGTCGTTATCACAAAGTAACAAAATATTAGACGAACTAATGTAGAAATTGTTTCAATAAGTATACTTTTTTTTCAGAAGTAAATAAAATAATGTGCCTATCCCGATGGCTATCGGGACAGCTATCCGTTACAAGTTCTCGTTTAGAAATCTTTTTTTCTACGAGTTAGCAGGAGCTTCCGTTGGTCGCTCTGCCAGCTCAAGAAAAAATAAATTTCTAAATTTCAAAGCTTTTCACTGTTATCTGGGGCAAAATGGTTAGCCTTTAATTTGGTTATTCGGTTATTCGAATTCCAAATAAACAAATAACCGAATAACCGAATAAACATAAAAAATGACATCAAAAGACATCCGCAAGCAATACCTTCAGTTCTTCGAATCAAAAGGACATCTTATCGTTCCATCAGCGCCAATCGTTCTTAAAGACGATCCAACGCTAATGTTTAACAATTCTGGAATGGCACAATTCAAAGAATATTTCTTAGGAAACGGAACGCCAAAAAGTCCAAGAATTGCCGATACTCAAAAATGTTTGCGCGTATCTGGAAAACATAATGATCTCGAAGATGTAGGTTTCGATACCTATCATCATACGATGTTCGAAATGCTAGGAAACTGGTCTTTTGGTGATTATTTTAAAAAAGAAGCGATTAATTGGGCTTGGGAATTATTAACTGAAGTTTATAAAATTCCAAAAGAAAATCTTTACGTTTCTGTTTTCGAAGGAAGCAAAGAAGACAATGTGCCTTTCGATCAAGAAGCTTGGGATATTTGGAAAGGATTAATTGACGAAGATAGAATCATTTTAGGAAATAAAAAAGACAACTTCTGGGAAATGGGAGACCAAGGGCCTTGTGGACCCTGTTCAGAAATTCATGTCGATTTGCGTACGCCAGAAGAAAAAGCATTGGTTTCAGGAAAAAGTCTAGTAAACAATGACCACCCACAAGTAGTTGAAATCTGGAACAACGTTTTTATGGAATTCAACCGTAAAGCCGATGGTTCTCTAGAAAAATTACCAGCACAACACGTCGATACCGGAATGGGATTCGAGCGTTTGTGTATGGCGTTACAAGGAAAAACATCTAACTATGACACCGATGTTTTTACACCACTTATCGAAAAAGTAGAACAAATTACTGGATTAAAATACACTTCAAACGAAGTTAAAAATATAAGTGAAGAACAAAACAAAACCAACATTGCCATTCGTGTTATTGTCGATCACGTTCGTGCTGTAGCTTTTGCTATTGCTGATGGACAATTGCCATCTAACACTGGGGCAGGTTATGTTATTCGTAGAATTTTGCGTCGTGCGATTCGTTACGGATTTACGTTTTTGGATACCAAAGAGCCTTTCATTAATAAATTGGTAGAAGTTTTGGCAAACCAAATGGGGGAATTTTTCCCAGAAATAAAATCACAACAACAATAGGTTACCAATGTAATTCGAGAAGAAGAAGCTTCTTTTTTAAGAACAATAGAATACGGAATTGATAAATTACAAAAGTTTATAAATACACATGATCTTATTATAGATAATTTGCCAGTTACCAATAATCCTGAAAAAATTGTTTCTGGAGGTATGGCTTTTGAATTATATGATACATATGGTTTTCCATTAGATTTAACTGAGTTAATAGCTAGAGAAAGTGGGTTTAAAGTTAATGTTGAAGGTTTTAATGAATTAATGTTAGAACAAAAAAATCGTTCACGATCTGCATCAGAAATGTCAACGGAAGATTGGTCGGTTTTAATTCCAGGAAATGTAGAAACATTTGTAGGTTATGACAAAACAGAAAATGATGTAAAAATCACACGTATTCGTAAAGTAGATTCTAAAAAAGATGGGATTTTATACCAAATCGTTTTAGACAACACACCATTTTATCCAGA
The DNA here is from genome assembly GCF_043720215.1 of Flavobacterium sp. Classification (GTDB taxonomy): domain Bacteria; phylum Bacteroidota; class Bacteroidia; order Flavobacteriales; family Flavobacteriaceae; genus Flavobacterium. The sequence goes on from NZ_JAYSSZ010000088.1 coordinate 7,087, forward strand.
AGGCGGAGGTCAAGTTGGAGATAAAGGAACATTGGTTTCTGCAAACGAAACGATTGATATTATTGATACTAAAAAAGAAAACAACCTGATTTTGCATTTTGCAAAACAACTTCCAGAAAATATCGAAGCTGGTTTTGTGGCAAAAGTGAATACTGATTTAAGAACATCAACTTCCAAAAATCACTCGGCTACGCACTTGATGCATTTGGCTTTGAGAAACATTCTTGGAACGCATGTAGAGCAAAAAGGATCGTTGGTAAATCCAAATTATTTACGTTTTGACTTTTCACATTTCAGTAAAGTTTCGGATGACGAATTACGTCAGGTAGAAGCAAGTGTAAACGCACAAATAGAAGCGCAATTACAGTTGGTAGAACACAGAAATATTCCAATTAAAGAGGCATTGGACAAAGGTGCGATGGCTTTATTTGGAGAAAAATATGGTGATAATGTTCGCATGATTGAATTTGGCGAAAGCAAAGAACTTTGTGGTGGAATTCACGTGAAAAACACAGCAGAAATCTGGCATTTCAAAATCATTTCAGAAGGTGCAGTTGCAGCAGGAATTCGAAGAATAGAAGCAATTACTGGCGATGCAGTTAAGAATTTCTATGCAAATCAAGAAAACACATTATCTGAAATTAAGGAAACTTTGAAAAATCCACAAGATATTTTAAAATCGGTGGCTTCATTACAAGACGATAATGTGAAATTGAAAAAACAAATTGAGCAATTGTTGAAAGAAAAAATCGATGGATTAAAAAATGCATTGGTTTCTGAATTCAAAGAAATTAATGGAATCAACTTCTTATCGAAACAAGTAGATTTAAGCATGAGTTCGACTAAAGATTTGGCTCAAGCATTGGGAAGTTCTCAGCCAAATTCGTTTGTTGTTCTAGCTTCAATAGAAGATAACACGCCAAATATTCATTGTTTTATAGCTAAAGAACTGGTTGCAGCAAAGAGCTTAAATGCTAATGCTGTTATCAAAGAATTAGGAAAATATATTGACGGTAATGGTGGTGGACAACCATTTTTTGCATCAGGAAAAGGAAAAAATGCAAACGGAATCAAAGAAGCTTTAGAAAAAGCTATTGATTTTGTAAAGTAATAAAACTAAAAATTATTATGTTAACCCTCCAAGAGCTCTAAACTCATGGAGGGTTTTTTAGTTAAATTTTCGTATACCTGAAAATAAACCCCCAAAACATAAATTAATTCGTTTTTATTTTTTTGCTTTATACAAATTTATAAAATCCCAAAAATGAAAAGAATTGTTTTGATATTAAGTATTGTAACACTTGCTTTTACGTCTTGTTCTAAAAGTGAAGATGATTCAGTTCAATCAGTAGATTCAAATAATATTTTGTTGAAAAAATCAATATCTGCAAATGGGAGCTCATCATCTACTTTGGAATATGTTTATAGTGATAATAAATTATTAAGAATAAATATAAATTCAGGTTCATATATTACTCATACTTATACAGGAGATTTAATTACACGAGGAGCTCAATATAATAATAATGTTTTATCAGTTGAAACTATTTATGAGTATGATTCAAATAATAAAATGATAAGTGCGAAAAGTTTATCATATGATAATTTAATTGCTAGTAAAATAGTTTATAATTACAATTTAGACGGCACAATTCAATATGAAGTATATAGAGGAAATTTTTCGAGTCAGAATACTTTATCTGGTACGGGTAAAATGTGGTTAAATAGTGATAGCGAAATTTTTAAAAAAGAAGAGTATCAAAATGGTGTATTGACATATAGAAAAGAAAATACATTTGATACTGGAAATTCTGTTTTTAAAAACGTCACAGGGTTTGATAAACTATTTTTATCTGATTCAGGAAAAAAAAGAAACTTAATAAGTTCGCAAACACATGATTCTAATAATGTATTAGTCACGGGTTATTCAGATGTGGTAACATATAATCAGAATAATTATCCTACTTCAGCGATACGTACTTTAAGAACAGGTTCTACTAGTACAATACAATATTTTTACGAATAATTTTTCGTTTAATAAAAAGCCTTTCAAAATTAAACTTTTGAAAAGCTTTTTTATTTTACGCTACTGAGACACTTTTTCTCTCGCCAATTTGCTGTCTCCACATCGAATAATACAATCCTTTTTCTATCAATAAATCTTCGTATTTTCCTTGCTCGATGATTTTTCCTTGTTCAAAAACAAATATTCTATCAGCATACATAATGGTAGAAAGTCTGTGTGCAATAAGAACAGTAATTCGGTTTTGGTCTGAAATACTTCTAATAGTGGTGTTTATTTCTTCTTCGGTAATCGAATCTAATGCTGAGGTTGCTTCGTCAAAAATCAATAAATTCGGGTTTCTTAATATGGCACGAGCAATAGATAAACGTTGTTTTTCTCCACCAGAAACTTTAATTCCTCCTTCACCAATGGTCGAATTTAGTCCGTCTTCGGCACGATTTAGTAGTTCCTCACAACTGGCTTTGTGTAAAGTATCCAAAAGGTTTAAACTCTTGGAGGGTTTTTGTTTTAAACAGACTTTTTATCAATGACAGCAGTAGCTTCTATCTCAATAAGCCAATTTCTATTTCCTAAAACGCTAACGCCAACTAAAGTGCTTGCTGGATAATTTTCAACACCTAAAAATACTTTTCGGACTTTTCTAAAAATAGGCAAATCTACTTCTGGATTGAAATTTACAATATAGGTATTCATTTTTACGACATCTTGAAAACTCGAATTACATTCTTTTAAAAGGGTTTCTAAATTTTTAAATGTGGCAATAGTTTGTGATTCTAAATCATTTCCTTCGCCAATTTGCCCTGAAATATGCAAGGTTTTGGTTTCGTCAGTTTCTATAATTACGACTTGTGAAAAGCCTTCATTTGGATGTAAATATTCTTTTTGAAACATAGTGTAAATTATTTTCTCTCACCAATTTGCTGTCTCCACATCGCATAATACAAACCTTTTTCTGCCAGTAAATCTTCGTGTTTGCCTTGTTCGATGATTTTTCCTTGTTCTAGAACAAAAATGGTATCAGCATGCATAATGGTAGATAGTCTGTGTGCAATAAGAACAGTAATTCGGTTTTGGTCAGAAATACTTCTAATGGTAGTATTTATTTCTTCTTCGGTAATCGAATCTAATGCTGAGGTGGCTTCGTCGAAAATTAATAAATTCGGGTTTCTTAATATGGCACGAGCAATAGATAAACGTTGCTTTTCTCCACCAGAAACTTTAATTCCTCCTTCACCAATGGTCGAATTTAGTCCGTCTTCGGCACGATTTAGTAATTTTTCGCAACTTGCTTTGTGTAATGCATCCAAAAGGTCTTGATCGGTTGCCTCAGGTTTTACAAACAATAAATTCTCACGAATAGTTCCCGAAAATAATTGGGCGTCTTGGGTTACAAAACCAAGTTGCTTGCGTAAGTCTAATAAATCGATAATATTAGAATCGATACCGTTATATAAAACTTGACCTAACGCTGGCGGATACAATCCTACTAATAGCTTTACTAAAGTTGTTTTTCCAGCACCAGATGGGCCAACAAACGCAACTGTTTCTCCTTGTTTGATATGAAAATTGATATTTTCGACCGCTGAAAATTTTGCTGTTTTGTGTTTAAAACTAACATTTATAAATTGTAAAGAAGCAATTTTACCTATCGATTTAGGATTTTCTGGACGAAACTCAGATTTAGCATTTAATAAATTTTCGAAATTTTCCATCGAAACTTTCGTTTCATTTTTCGCAATAATAAAGGCACTTAATTCTTGGAGTGGATTAAAAATAAAGAAGGTAAAAAACACCATCGTGAGCAAATCTCCCACTACTATTTTATCGCTAAATAAGAAATAATATAAAGTAAAAACAACAGAAGTTCTCATAAAATGAACCGTTGTTCCTTGTATAAAACTTAAACTTCTTATGAAACGAATTTTTTCTATTTCTAAGTGTAAAATTTTATGTGTATTTGAATTTAAACGACTTTCTTCTTGTTGTGTTAAGCCTAAACTTTTTACTAATTCGATATTTCGCAAACTTTCAGTTGTAGATCCAGCGAGCGAATTGGTTTGTTGTACGATTCTTCTAGAAACTACTTTGATTTTTTTGCCCAAAAACGAACTAATGAAAGCAATGATTGGTGCGGTTAGTATAAATACAAAAGCAATGCGATAGTCAATTTGAGAAATGTAAACAATCACAAAAATAAATCCAATAATGGTTTGAAATATTAATGAAATAGAAAGTGTGATTAGTTTCTCCGAATCGGTACGTGCTTTTTGTAATTTACTCAATGTTTCACCACTTCGTTGGTCTTCAAAATCTTCATAGGGTAAGTCTAAAGATTTTTTAATTCCGTCGGTGTACATTTCAGCACCTGTGCGTTGAATCACTAGATTAGTAAAATAATCCTGAAAATTTTTAGTAATTCTAGAAATCATAGCAGCTCCTAAGGAAAGCCCAATCCAAAAACCAACGGCTTTTAGGAAACCAATTTCGTTACCTTTATATTTAGCAATTCCCACACCACAATCTTGCATGAGTTTACCTGTAATAATCGAATCGCTTAAGCTAAAACATATGTTTATGGCAGCCATAACTAAGGCAAAGAGTAATAATGTTTTATTAAGTAAGAATATAGGAGTTTCATTTGTGTTAAATAATAAGAAGCACAAAAGTAGTAAATAATAACTTGTCTAAAATTTGTAAAAGGCACAAATTCATTCAAAACCCAAAAGCACAATTCTAAAATTATGTTTTTGGTTTTTTCTTTTATAGAAAATTAAGCCTTTGTGGTTTGGGATTTCAAAAAATAAAAAAATGATGTAAGTTTGTAAGACAAAACTAATATTTAAAACAAACTAAAAACTAAAATTTTGAAAAAACTCGTTACATTAATTTTTGCATTAAGCTATTCCGTCATTATAGCTCAGGTATGTCCTACAAATGTTAAACAAAAAAAAGTGCTCCTGGCTGGGGATTCATGGGCACAGTACATGTCGGATGACGGTACATACAATAAAATTTTTGACAAAATGGGACATGGCGATAAGATCATCGCTGGTAGGTCGTTGGGTTCTAATCCTGGAGCAAATTATACAGGAACTGAATATGCTATTAGTGGTTCTGAAGCTCGAGAATGGGCTGATAGAGCAAGATATCCTTGGATAACCAATGTGATTAATGAAATTACAGCAAATCCATCTATAGAAACCGTGATATTATGTATTGGTGGAAACGACATATTAGCTGCAAAGTCTGGTGGTGGTTGGTATAAAGATATGAATCTGGATGTGCCCGGTTCTGAAGCTGCTCTGTTTGCGACTATAAGAACAAATACTTTTGTAATTATAAATGCTATTTTAGCTGCGCATCCGAATGTAAAAATTGTACTTTCTAGTTATGATTATCCAAACTTTAACGTAAATGCTTTATTGTGTGGGTTTTATGCTTGTCCAAAAAGACGTGATTTAAGCCGGGATCCAAACACAGCTTTAATTACTGATGCCGAGTTAAATCAAATGATGGTTACTGTAGAAAGAGAAAGAGCAACTTGGATAAATCTTGAACCTAGACTTTCTTTTGCTAATGCAGTTGGACTTTCTCATTATTATTATGGAGATGGTGTTAGTGCAGCTGGCACATTGCCATTGCCAATACAAGTTGCGCCGTTTCCAACGAATTCGTATGGAGGTAATCTTGTAAGACCAACGTTGCGTTCTAATTTTAGAAGTACAGCAGATCCAATACATTTAAACGCTGCTGCTTATGAGTATAAAATCATACATGAAACAGTGAATACCTTTATGCCAAAGTTTAGAGGTGTTGTTACAAGCACTATTTTCTCTACAGGAGGAACACAAGACGGTTGGACAACTGGAACTACAACTGGAACTACAGCAGTTAGAGTTGGCGATTTAGCAGCTGGTCAAAGCTATAAAGGGATTTTAAATTTCGATACTAGCTCTTTGCCAGATGATGCCACAGTAAATTCGGTTAGTTTATATATGATTAGGAAAAATGCCAATTTGACGAATCCTTTTGTTTCAGGATCATTAGGATTGCCAAAAATTGATATTAAAAATGGAGAATTCGGAACTGTAAGTATAGAAAACACCGATTTTTCAGCACAAGCAACAGCAACTGATTCAGGTTGTTTTTACGGAACAGTTACTGCAAACGATTATACACTAAGAATAGATCTTAATGCCGCAGGAATTGCTGCAATGAATAAAACGGGGAATACACAGTTTAGAATTTCTTTTCCTAATACTAATGCAAATGCTGATTATATAGATTTCAATACAGGAAATGCAGTTGTAGATACAAATATTCTTACCGTAGGTTTGGCAGAATATATGTCTAATGCTAAACCATTTTTAGATATTAATTATACTCCAACTTTAGGTGTTGATGATTTTACTAAAAACGCAATTACATTATATCCAAATCCTGTAAAAAATAATTTTGCTATTAAAGGGTTAGATAATCTAAATCTTCAATTAGAAATAATATCCATTCAAGGACAAGTAGTTAAGAAAATTGAAAATTACAAATCTGATGAATCAGTATCTATAGAAAACTTAGCAAACGGACTTTATTTTGTCAAAATAAATTCAGATAATTTAATTAAAACAATAAAAATACTTAAAACAAATTAAGTTAATTTTGAAAAACTGTTTTAATCAAAAAAACTATGCAATTCAGAACCCAAATACCTATTTCTAAAAGCAATAATCTAATAGATTACAATTCTAGAATTATGTCTTTGGGTTCTTGTTTTGCCGAAAATATGGCTAAGAAATTAGAATATTT
>NZ_JAYSSZ010000089.1:0-4778 GCF_043720215.1 Flavobacterium sp.
CTTATTTAGTAAGTTCTTCACGAAAAGACTGGATACATACAATGGTTTTGCCACCAGCATTTACGATAAGTACGATTGTGATAATTTTAAGTAGTATTACAATTCATTTGGCTAAAAAAGCAATACAAAAAGACAATCGACAAAAAACAACATTGTTTTTACTAGCGACTTTGGCGTTAGGGACAAGTTTTGTTTTTTTGCAATTTTTAGGATTTAGTCAAGTTATCGAAATGGGTTATTTTTTTACAGGAAGTGAGAGTACAGTTACCTCTTCTTTTTTGTATGTTTTAACTATTTTGCACTTAGCTCACCTTGCGGCAGGAATAATTTCGTTATTAATTATAATTTATAATCATTTTAAACAAAAATACAATTCGACTCAAAGTACTGGTATAGAGCTTGGTGCGATGTTTTGGCATTTTTTAGATATTCTTTGGGTATATTTGTTTTTATTTTTATATTTCGTAAAATAATAAAATATTGTAAATTTGACAACTTTATAAATACAATTCTATGGCAACGACAGTTACTACTAGTGCTGAAGGCAAAACTTGGGGCGGCGGAAATGAGCCGATGAATGCTAGTTACGGAAAATTGATGATGTGGTTTTTCATCGTTTCTGATGCATTAACATTTTCAGGGTTCTTGGCATCTTACGGTTTTTCAAGATTTAAATTCATCGAAACTTGGCCTTTAGCTGACGAAGTTTTTACACACTTTCCATTTATGCATGGTGTTTCGGCTCCAATGTATTATGTGGCATTTATGACTTTCGTCTTAATTTTTTCATCAGTAACAATGGTTTTAGCCGTTGATGCAGGTCATCAAATGAAGAGAGATAAAGTAATTCTTTATATGTTTCTAACTATTATTGGTGGTTTTATATTCGTAGGTTCACAAGCTTGGGAATGGAAAAACTTCATCAAAGGAGAATATGGTGCAGTAGAAACTAAAGGAGGTTCTATATTGCAATTTATAGATAAATCAGGAAAAAGAGTAGCGCTTGGCGAATTTGCTGCGGATATTCCTTCAGATAGAGTTGAAGATACTAAAAGTAAAGGAATTTGGTTCTTCGGTGACGAAACCTTACCTACTTATTCTGTAGAAGAAGTAGTAGCAGGATTCAAAGCACACCCTGAGGTATTAATCCGAACAGAAGTCATAGACCCAAAAACGAAAAGAAAAATTACATTGTCTCGTGAAGAATCTCTAAAAAGAATCGAAGGAACAAAATATGTTGTTGAAGGAGCTAACTTAATTCGTAACGAATATGGTCAGAAATTATTTGCTGATTTCTTCTTCTTTATAACCGGTTTCCACGGTTTCCACGTATTTTCTGGAGTAATGATAAATATTTTAATATTCTTCAATATCCTTTTAGGAACTTACGATAAGAGAAAAAGTTACGAAATGGTTGAAAAAGTAGGATTGTATTGGCACTTTGTCGATTTAGTTTGGGTGTTTGTATTTACATTCTTCTACCTAGTTTAATTTTAATTTAAGAAAATATATTGTTATGTCACACGAACACGTATCAAATGTAGGAAGAATCTGGAAAGTTTTCGGATTATTATCAATAATTACAATTGTCGAAGTTGCTTTAGGTATTATTAAACCAGATGTATTATTTTTCAATACTTTTTTAAGTATGGGATTATTAAACTGGATATTTATTATTCTTACAGTTTATAAAGCATATTGGATTATGTGGGCTTTTATGCACCTTGAGGGTGAAGTAGCCTCGTTGCGTTGGGCTGTTGTAGGAACGGTAACTTTCTTACTTGTTTATTTAGTATTTATCCTGCTAGTTGAAGCTGATTATATATTCGAGATTTTTAAAAATTCTACTATTAAATGGAATTTTTAAGACATATTAATTCAAAAAAAAGCTCCTAATACAGGAGCTTTTTTTATTTTTGTATTCAAATAATTTTACTTTTTCCAAATGAGAAATAAATTAGTCTTAATTGTTCTTTTAGCGCTTCCAGTATTAATTTATTTAATTTTTGCAACAGCTACACATAATTCACTTTTTCTGCCAACGATTTCTAGGAATAATCTAGAATTACCAAAATGGAAAAGTTATGATAAGAAAGAAATTTCTTTAAAAAATAAAATTACAGTTCTAGGGTTTGTGGGAAATGATATTTTAAAAAATCAAGAAAATTTATTTAACCTAAATCAAAAAATTTACGGAAAATATGTTGGTTTTGATGATTTCCAGATGGTTATGATTGCACAAGAAGGTTCAGAAGATCAAGTCAAAGATTTGTTAGAAAAACTAGGTAGATTTTCGGATAATTTATCAGGCTGGAAATTTGTTTTTGCAAAACCACAAGAAATACAAGCGTATTATAACTCTTTTAAACTGAAAGGAAAATTAAATATTAATTTAAGCACCTCCGATGTTCTGATTATTGATAAAGATAAGAATCATCGTGGGCGAAAAGGAAAAAACAAAGAAGGAAAAAACGAATATAAAGAGAGCTATAACACAAATTCAGCTGCCGATTTGCATAACGACATGTCCGATGATGTAAAAATTATGTTGAGAGAATATCGTTTAGCTTTAAAACGTAACAATAAAAGGAAAGATTTCCGTTTACATGAAAGTAAATAAGATAATATGAAAAATAAATCTTACATAGGAACTGCTTTTATTATTCTAGTTTTTGGAATTTATTTCCTTCCGAAAATTATCGATAGAATAAAAAACAACGATGTTGTAAAAGGCGACCGACTTAATATTGAAGGAACATCTACTTCAAATAAAAGTGATTTAATGACCATTGGAAAAGCACCTCTGTTCTCATTAACGAATCAGGAAAACGAAGTAATCTCTAATGAAAGTTATAAAGGCAAAGTGTATGTGGTCGAATTTTTCTTTTCTACTTGTCCAACTATTTGCCCGATTATGAATAAAAACATGAAGTTAGTTCAAGAAGCTTTTGCTTCAAATTCAAATTTCGGAATTGCTTCCATAACTATAAATCCAGAAAATGACACGCCAGAAGTATTAAAAAAACATTCGGAATTAATAGAAGCTAAAGGTGTAAACTGGCATTTTTTAACTGGAGATAAGGCTAAAATTTTCGAAATCTCTAACAAAGGATTTAACCTATTTGCTGGCGAAAACAAAAAAATAAACGGTGGATTCGAACATTCAGGACTTTTTGCTTTAATAGATAAAAATGGAGATATTCGTTGTCGAAAAGATGAGTTTGGAAATCCAATTATCTATTACGATGGATTAGAACAAAAAGGAATTACTGAAATAAAACAAGACATAACTAAATTATTAGCAGAATAATGAACAAGCATCCAGAAAAAAAGTACAATACAATAATAGCAATATTATCAATTGCAATTCCAGTAGTAGTTGCCATATTGTTTAAAGTTAAACTTAGGGATTTTGGCTTCGATGTAAAACCATTATCATTCTTACCGCCTATTTATGCAACAATCAATGGAATTACAGCAGTAGTTTTGGTTTGGGCTGTAATCTCTATTAAAAATGGAAAACGCAAACTACACGAGAATTTAATGAAAACGGCCATTGCGCTTTCGGTAGCATTTTTAGGAATGTATGTGGCGTATCATATGACATCGGAAGCAACAAAATACGGAGGAGCAGGCATAATGAAAGGTATTTATTTTTTTATATTAATTACTCATATAATATTGTCTGTGGTAACTATTCCGTTAGTTTTAGTAACCTATGTTCGTGCGCTAGCCGAACGATTTGACAGACACAAGAAAATAGCAAAAATAACTTTTCCTATTTGGTTGTATGTTGCTGTTACTGGAGTAATTGTTTATCTAATGATTTCACCTTATTATGTTAACTAGAGTCGAAAGTCAAAAAAAGAACAGCAAGAAGCAAGAAGCAAGAAGCAAGACTTCTCAAAATCTTGCTTCTTGCTTCTTGCTTCTTGCTATTGGTCTCTATTCTCAAAACTCACAAGCGCAATGTGCTATGTGTCGTGCTTCGTTAGAAAGTTCAGGAAATGTATCGCAAGCAGAAGCTGTAAACGATGGAATTATATACTTAATGATTATTCCGTATGTTCTTGTAGCGCTTATTGCCTTTGCTGTTTATAGGATGTTTAGGAAGAAAGTGGATTAAAAATTCAGTAAATCTATTAAATTTACTTCAAGTGCTTTTGCTATTTTTAAAAGTGAAATTACAGTAGGATTTCTTTTCCCAGATTCTATAGTGTTGTAATTACTCTTATCGAAACCACAACGATAAGCTACTTCTGTTTGTGAAATTTTTTTTGACAAACGAATTTCTCTAATTCTCTTTCCTAGACAAATTAGGTATAAACTATCGCTATTATTTTCATTGTCAAACACATTGCGATATTCCTAATATTTAATTCAAAAAAGTTATTATATAATACAACTTTTAAATTATTTAATCTATGTTTGCAAATGAAATAGATAGAACTAACTTTAACAAAATGTAAGGAAAAATCGTAAATTGGTTTAACCAAATAACTTATTCTTTCTCGGAATAAAAAACTTTACATCTTGTTCCAACCTTTTGCGTGATTTTATCCTCTTACTATATACAAACCTTTAACAAAAACTAGATGAAACAAAAACTAAAGAAAATTAAAATACTATTTGCAATTACCTTGGCAGGATTTTTGCTTTTTAGTTGTCAAGAAGACTTCTATTATGAACAAAATCAATCTCAAAACTTACAAGTGAAAGAAATAAATTTTAGCAAAGCCAAAGAAATCAAAAAATTTGATAATGCTATTACAGAAGTA
>NZ_JAYSSZ010000090.1:0-13847 GCF_043720215.1 Flavobacterium sp.
AATAGATTACATTGCGGCTACAGGAACAACTGGTTCTGTAAGTCAAGGTCTGCAACAACCTTTTGAAATTTCTACTTTGAGCGGCGAAGAATTTACACAAATAAAGTTGCAGATGATGGTTTTTCCAAACCCAACAACATCGTTTGTAAACTTAAAAATTGAAAACTATGATTTTCAGGATTTAACATATCAATTATTTGATATTAATGGTAGAGAAATTTCAAATCAAAAAATTACCAATACTGAAACTAAAATTCCTTTGGAAAATTTATCGTCAGCCATTTATTTTTTGAAAGTGTCAGAAAACAGCAAAATCATTAAAACTTTTAGAATAGTAAAAAACAACTAATTATGAAAAATTCAATACAAAATATCGTAAAAATAACACTTCTTTTTTCTTTGTTCTTGACTCTTTTTTCTGCACAAGCTCAAGCGCCACAAAAAATGAGCTACCAAGCAGTAATTAGAAATGCGAGTAACGCCTTAGTTGTAAATACCAATATTGGAATGCGAATAAGTATTTTACAAAATTCTGCAATAGGAACGGCTGTATATTCAGAAACGCAAACTATTACAACCGATTCCAATGGATTAGTAACGCTACAAATTGGAAATGGAACTGTTATGACTGGGATTTTTGCAACCATAAATTGGAGCTCTGGAATTTACTTTATAAAAACCGAAACTGATCCTAGTGGTGGGACCAATTATAGTATTGTTGGGAGTAACCAACTTTTGAGCGTGCCATATGCATTAAGTAGTGCCGATAACAAATGGACAACTAATGGTGCTGCTATTAGTAACAATAATTCTGGACATGTAGGCATTGGAACAGCAACACCAGCTACACCATTAACTGTAAAATCTAATACACCTAATGTCGCTACTTTTGATGGAGGCAACTCAATGTGGGTAACGCTTGCAGAAAATGGCGTCAATCGTGGTTATGTAGGAAGTTATGCTGGAAATCCTGAAGATGTTGAATTGGGAACTTATGGAAGCAACGCTACTGGATCAACCCATCTTTCCACTATAAATGTTCCAAGACTTACAGCTAAAAGCAATGGTGATATAGGTATTGGTACAACAACTCCTCAAAAATATGGATATCCTACAACTGATAAAGTACTTGAAATAAAAAATCAGTTGAGTAGCAACAACAGCCAGCCACATTTGATTTTATCTACAAATGGCACAACAGGTTCTGCTGGAACTATTAGTTGGGCTGATAATACAGCATTTGAGGAAAAGAAAATGGCATCAATCGGAGGTCTTATTGATGATGGCAGTCTCTTTGGTCAATACAATTCAAGATTGGGTTTCTCAACAAGAGAACCTAATGGTCAATTAACTGAAAAATTTGGAATAAGCGGAAATGGTTCACTAATAATTAATGGTAATAAAGGTGTCAAAGGACAAGTATTAACAAGCAATGGTCCAAATTTTGGTGCTAGTTGGAGTTCGGTTGGAACAATTATTAAAGCCGTACAAGGAAATTTTGCCAGTCTAAATCTTTCTGGATTCAATACGGTTGATTTGCCAGATTCTCACATTGGCTTTACCACAACAGTTCCTGTAAGAGTCATATTAAACTATGAAACAACAACTTCAAAACCATGCTCGATAGGTTCCTGTAATACAAAATGGGAACTTCAGGTTTTTCAGGGCGGCATTATTAAAACATTTGGAATCATAGGTGCTAATTATTCTGGAGACAGTGTTCCCACATCAGCCTCAATTGGTCCACATATAGTTGACTTACAACCTGGACAGCACACATTTCAATTCAAAGCTAAAAACATTTTTAACGATCCACAAGTTGGTTTTCGAGCGTATGCAATAATAATTCCTCAATAATACCAATTAAAAACATTGACTTTTAAGAATTAAGAAATCTTTTAAAACTAAAATTATGAAAAATTCAATACAAAACATCTTAAAATCTTTGCTATTGCTCACTGCAATCTGCTCACAGAACTCGGTTTTCGCTCAAGCATATACTCCTCAAAAAATGAGTTATCAAGCTGTAATAAGAAATACGACTAACACTCTTGTAGGAAATACAAATGTAGGAATGCGAATAAGTATTTTACAAGGTTCAGCAACAGGAACACCAACTTATGTCGAAACACAAAATGTTACAACTAATATTAACGGACTGGCAACATTACAAGTTGGCAATGGAACAGTCGCTACTGGTGTTTTTTCGGATATAAATTGGGAGTCTGGAATTTACTTCATAAAAACCGAAACCGACCCAGCAGGTGGAACCAATTATACTATTGTAGGAACAAGTCAATTGTTGAGTGTGCCGTATGCTTTGTATGCTGAAAATAGTAAAAATTCTTGGAATACCAAAGGAAATTGGGGTACCAATGCAGCATCAAACTTTATAGGAACTAATGATGATAATGATTTGGTTTTCAAAAGAAATGGCATATTGGCAGGTAGAATAAGCAATGACAATGTATCTCTCGGAAAAAATGCTGCTTTAAACAACACAACAGGTGCGCAAAACACGGCAATTGGTTCAGGCGCACTTTATTTTACAACCACCGGAATAGATAATACAGCAACGGGCTTCAATGCACTTGCAACAAATTCGACAGGAATTGGAAATACTGCTCTAGGATCATCGGCATTAGGTTATAATACAACTGGCTCACGAAATACAGCAATTGGATTATATGCTTTAGGTTCAAACACTATAAGTGCTGGAAATACTGCAATCGGGGTTAGCTCACTTGGATACAATACTACGGGAAACTATAATACTGCATCAGGCTTAGAATCACTTTATAAAAATACAACAGGAATCGCCAATTCTGCTTTTGGAACAAATGCCCTTTTTTCAAATATAGATGGTAGTAACAATACCGCGACTGGTTTTGGAGCTATGTTAAACAATACTTCAGGAAGTTTAAATGTAGCCAATGGTTACAATACTCTTTCTAATAATACTACTGGTTATGGCAATACCGCATCTGGAGTTGAATCAATGTTCAGTAATACCACTGGTAATTCTAACGCAGCTTATGGCAGAAGTTCTCTTCGGTTTAATTCAACTGGAAATGAAAACACAGCAATTGGTGCAAATTCTCTGCAATACAATACCACAGGAAACAACAATACTGCAACTGGTTATTTTGCATTAAACGCCAATACAACTGGTGGGTTCAATACTGCTTTTGGTAATCGTACACTTGGGTTTAATACAACAGGATTAAACAATACGGCTTTGGGTACTTTTGCTATGTACGCAAACACTACTGGTGGTGCCAATACTGCAATAGGTATGAGTTCTTTAGAATTGAATACTACTGGAACTAATAATACTGCAACAGGATTTAGTGCATTAAAGTCGAACTCGGTAGGCTATCATAACACCGCAATAGGTGGAGAGGCATTAAAAGCAAATACATCGGGGGCATTAAATACGGCAAATGGAGCATTCGCGTTACAAAACAACACAACAGGTTTTTATAATAATTCATTTGGTTATCAATCGTTAGTTTCAAATACAACAGGGAATGCAAATATTGCAATGGGAACAGAAGCGCTTCGGTCAAACACAACAGGAAGCAGCAATACTGCTCATGGGCATTATGCCTCATATTCAAACATCACAGGTAGCAACAATACAGCGTTAGGGAGTCAAGCTTTATATACTATTGCAACGGGTGATATTAATACTGCTCTCGGAGGTAGTGCACTTAATTTATTGACGGCTGGATCAAATAATATAGGTATAGGTTTTGCTGCAAATGTGCCCAATGCCACAGGTTCTAATCAAATTCGTTTAGGAAATGCCAACATTACTTATTTCGGTTGCCAAGTCGCATTATCAGTAACCTCAGACAAACGCTGGAAATCGGATATTAAAAAATCTTCTCTTGGTTTGGATTTTATCAACAAACTAAATCCTGTATCCTATTTCAGAAATAATGATGATTCCAAAAAAGTAGAATACGGTTTTATAGCCCAAGAAATAGAAGCAACACTTAACCAATTTGAAGCTAAAAACAACGCCATCATTACTAAAGACGATGCTGGAATGTACAGTGTGCGTTACAACGATTTGCTGGCACCAATGGTAAAAGCCATTCAAGAGCAACAGGCAATTATTGATAAACTAACCAAACGTATTGAAGCATTAGAGAAAAAATAATTTAAACTTTAAAGTTATGAAAACAATATTTTATTTTTTAATTACAGCGCTTTCATTTGTATTTAATTGGAATGTATATTCTCAACAACCTTATATGGTCAAGGATATTAATCCTGGAACAAATACTTCGTTTTCGTATGATCCAAGTTTTACAAAAATTAATTCAACCCTATTTTTTGCTGCTAATGATGGTGTAAATGGATTTGAATTATGGAAAAGTGACGGCACAAATGCAGGAACTGTTATGGTTAAAGATATTTATCCAGGCTACCAGTTTGCTAGCGTACCTAATAATTCTGACCCATTCAATTTAACGAATGTTAACGGCACTTTGTTTTTTACAGCAAATAACGGCATTAATGGCAGTGAACTTTGGAAAAGCGATGGCACTGAAGCTGGAACAGTAATGGTAAAAGACATTAATATTTACCTTAATTTTTCAGATGGAAATTCAGATGCAGCAATGTTTACAGCTGTTAATGGAGTACTATATTTTAGATGTAATAATATCGACAACGGATATGAATTATGGAAAAGTGATGGTACAGCAACTGGTACCGTAATGGTTAAAGACATTTATACTGGCAATAACTCGTATGGTACACCAAATAGTTCCGTTCCTTACAGCTTAACCAACGTCAATGGTGTTTTATTTTTTGGAGCAGTTGACGAAATAAATGGCATTGAATTATGGAAAAGTGATGGTACAAGTGCAGGAACTATAATTGTTGGAGGTCAGCCAGGTTTACAATCAAGCATTGGCTCGTATCCGTTTTTGACTGATGTAAATGGAACATTGTTTTTTGTGGGAGAAGACACTACTAATGGAAGAGAATTATGGAAATCCGATGGAACAGCGTCAGGAACTATGATGGTAAAAGATATTTTTCCTGGTAATAATGGATTTACTGCTAATAATTCTACGCCTTGGAGTTTAGTCAATATAAATGGGATTTTATTTTTTAGTGCCTCAGATAGTGAGGTAAATTCTAATAATCAAAACTCTGAATTATGGAAATCTGATGGTACTTCAGCAGGAACAGTAAAAGTTAAAGAAATTAGAACTGGTACCTATAACTATGGTTCATTTCCTAATAATTTAACAAATGCAAACGGCACTTTATATTTTTCTGCAAATGATGGAATTAATGGTATTGAATTATGGAAAAGCGATGGTACAGAAGCAGGAACTACTATGATAAAAGATCTTTATGCCGGTGTTGGAGGTTCAGAACCTGGTCAATTTACAAACATAAATGGTACGGTATATTTCGTTGCAAATGATGCAATTATTGGTCAAGAGCTATTTAAAACGGATGGTACAGCAAGCGGAACTATTGGCTATAACATTAGATTTTTGAGTGAAAGTTCCTCTCCAGAAGGTTTAATCAATGTGGCTGATAATTTATTTTTCAATGCTACTAATGGCGGACAAAATGGTAGAGAGTTATGGCGTTTAGAATTAAACACACTTTCTATAACTAATAACGCCAAAAATGAAACCAAAATTAAAATCTTTCCCAATCCTGTCAAAGATATTTTAACCATTCAAAATTTAGAAAATCTTTCTATTGATAAAATTTCAATTACCGATTTAACAGGTAAAAAAGTTTTAGAACAAAATACAAATTCTAATACCATAAATGTCGAAAAACTACAAAACGGAATGTATGTGCTGCAAATAATTTCAGATGGAAAATCTACAGTTTCAAAATTCATTAAGAATTAACCCGTTGGGTGCAATTAGTTTTTGACGTTAATTTTCTGTCAGTTCGAGTGATTTTCGATAGAAAATCGTATCGAGAACAAAGAAAATTTCTTTAAAAATGGTTCTCGATACATTTTTTGTTCCGTTTCTCTGCACAAAAAATACTCGAACTGACGTTTTTAATAATTGCACCTAACAAATTAAGAATTAAACTAATAAGAAAAACTCCTATGAAAGTAGGATACTCAAAATCATTATTTAATAGGAAAACCACACATTTACAACGCTTTAATTTTACAGTATTAAATCAATTAAAAGTAAAAACGAAAGATTCATCAATTCATTCTTTCAAAAAAAATTAACTAACTAATTTAAAAAAAACTATGAAAAATCTTAAAATAATTATGATTTCTATTATTACAACAATATTAGTCAGTTGCTCCAAAGACGATGCGCCGGCTCCATCTCCAAATATTTTAGCTGTAACCACTGACTCGCCAACAGGAATTACAGATACCCAAGCAACACTAGGAGGTAAAGTTGTCTCCGATGGTGGAAGCCCAGTAACACGAAAAGGAATTTGCATCAGTTTAACCATAAACCCAACTATTGACGACCCAAACAACGACGATGTCATAGAAATGGGCACAGGCATTGGAGCGTTTTCAGATACTTTTACAGGATTTCCAGCTAGTACTACAGGACACGTGAGGGCTTTTGCAACCAATAGTAGTGGTACTGTTTATGGAGAAAACAAAACATTTACAACCCTTTAACCATAATAATTAGTTATAATTTAAGATAAAAACACACCCTTTTTAAAAACACAAATCTTATGAAAAATTTCAAAATAATTCTAATCCTTACCATTGTATCTCTTATAGCAAGTTGCTCTAAAGATGATTCACAAATTGTCGAACCAACGCCAAATCCACCAACAATTCAGGTTACCACTTTTGTAGGAGGAACACAAGGTTCTGACGATGCACAAGGTATTGCTGCAAAATTTAATAAACCCACTGGCATCGCAATAGACAATTCTGGCAACATATATGTCGCAGACTATGGTAATCATAAAATACGAAAAATAAGCTCTACGGGGATTGTCATGACACTTGCAGGAAGCACCGCAGGTTTTGCAGATGGTACAGGTACAGGTGCAAAATTTAATGGACCAAGTGGCATTGCACTAGATGCATCTGGAAATGTATATGTTGCAGATTCTGAAAATCAAAAAATTAGAAAAATTACTCCAGCAGGAATAGTTACCACATTGGCAGGAAGTACCTATGGTTATACAGATGCAACTGGTACTGCGGCGCAATTTAAGTTTCCTGTTTCCATAGTATTAGATCCTTCTGGAAACGCTTTTATTGGAGAAATAGATAGCTACAAAATAAGAAAAATAACTCCCGCAGGTGCTGTTACTACTTTTGCAGGAAGCACCTCTGGATTTCAAGATGGTACAGCAACAACAGCACAATTTGGTTTTATATTTGGCATTTCAATTGATGCCAGCGGTAATTTATATGCTGCTGATTCTGGAAACCATAAAATTAGAAAAATAAGTCCAACTGGCGTAGTTTCAACTTTGGCAGGAAGTACGTCAGGTTTTGCAAATGGAACGGGCGCTTCTGCACAATTTAATTCTCCAAGAGGAATTTTCGTAGATAGTTCAGGTGCTATTTATGTGGCAGATACAGATAATCATAAAATTAGAAAAATCAGCGCAACTGGTGAAGTTACAACCTTAGCTGGAAGTACAATTGGTTTTACTGATGGATTAGGTTCAATAGCGCAATTTTCTTCCCCGTCAGCATTGATAAAAGACAGTAACGGAAATATTTATATTGCAGATCGGGATAATAATAGAATTAGAAAAATAACTATAAACTAACCTAATTTAAGTAAACTTTAAAACAAAAACTATGAAAAATTTCAAAATAATTCTAATCCTTACCATTGCAACTCTTATAGCAAGTTGCTCCAAAGACGATGCACCAACTGCAACGCCGAATGTTTTGTCCGTAACTACCGACACCCCAACAGGAATTACAAGTACAGATGCTACCCTAGGCGGCAACGTTGTGTCTGATGGTGGAAGCCCAGTAACCCGAAGAGGAATTTGTATTAGTTTAACCATAAACCCAACCATTGACGACCCAGCTAATGATGATGTTTTAGAAATGGGTGCTGGCTTAGGAGCCTTTTCAGACACTTTTACAGGATTACCGCCAAACACCACAGGACACATAAGAGCTTTTGCTACCAATAGTACTGGTACTGCTTATGGAGAAGACAAAGTCTTTACTACGCTCGGTGGTTGCCCTATAGTAAATGTTACTGCTGGTATAGCTGCGCCAACCACTTGGACTACAGGAAATGTTTATGTAATCAATAGTTCTGTAACGGTAACTTCCACTTTAACCATAGAGCCTGGAGTGGTTATAAAATTAGGACTTGCAGGAAATATTAGAGTTAATAATGCTGGTAAAATTTTGGCTAACGGAACAGCAACTAATAGAATTGTATTTACCTCCATTGCAGATGATTCTGTTTGTGGCGATACTAATGGTGATGGCAATGCAACCACACCTCAAAAAGGCGATTGGTTAAATTTGTACCTAAACGGCGGTAATGGGCACATTTTTGAAAAATGCGATTTTAAATATGCTGGTGCAAACGACGGCGGTTATCGTTGTGCAGTGCTAATTTCTGTAGCTGGTGCCTCTTTTTCTTTTGACAACTGTATTTTTGCACACACAGCTTCTAGCACCGGTTTTACAAGTCAATTTGCATTTTATGGTGGTGCTTATATGAAAGATGCTGCTGTTTCGGTTTTTACAAATAACATTTTTTACGACAATAACATTCCTATTTATTTGAATGGCACCTATTCTCTAAACCCAAATAATTCTTACTATAATCCTGCAAATCCAGCTCAAAAAAATGCCAAAAATTGTATTTGGGTATATCCTGATGGGGGTAACAATATTTCAGTAAATTATAATGAAACTGAAGTTGCTTATGTTATGGATGGTTACTTACAAAAAAGTACGGGTTCTATGAATATTGGTCCAGGTGCCATAATGAAATTTCCACAAGGCAATACGTATGGGCTTAATGTTATCAATTTATCACTTGATGTAACGGCTTTTCTTACTTCTATAAAAGATGATGCTCGTGGTGGCGATACTAATGGTGATGGCAATGCTACCGCACCAGCTGCCAACGATTGGTATGGATATTACAACCGAAATACTGCAGCTTGGGCAAATGGAACCAATATTTTGTATGCCCAAAATTAAATAACAAATTAATCCAGATTACAAAAAATTAGTATAATTTGTAATCTGGATTTAATTTTAAATGCAAATTATGAAAAATATAATTTCACTTTTACTGATCCTTTCTTCAATAAATATGGTCGCTCAAAAAGAAATTTTTGATATTGCAACGTATACCGTTCCACAAGGTTGGAAAAAACAAACATCAGAAAGCACACTTCAATTTACAAAAGAAGACACAAATTTAGGTATTTACTGTGCCATTACTTTATTTAAATCGATGCCATCGACAGCAACGACTGCAGAAAATTTTGATTTAACTTGGAAATCATTCGTAAAACAAATGGTTTCTGAAACTGCCGAGCCTCAATTACAACCTACTGAAACTGAAAATGGCTGGGAAACCAAAACTGGTTTCGCTACTTTTGAAGTTGAAGGTTCTAAAAATGTAGTTTATTTAATCACATCAAGCGACAAGGTAACGATGATGAGTATGCTTATTTTGACCAATAGTGATGCTTATCAATCCGAAATCACCAATTTTATAGCATCGATAATTTTAAAAAAATCAACTAATGCTACTAAAAAACCAATCAAAAACATAGTAAAAACTGAAAAGTTGGTTTCAAATACAAAAAATGATGGTTTTGCTTTCACAACTACCAATTTTGATAATGGTTGTAATAGCACAGTCAAAGAAGATTGGGTTGAGGTTACAAAAGAAAATCTAAAAGTGGTACTTCACTATCCAAATAAAGCCGTAGATGATTACAGTTCTGACTTAATGGCTGGTTTAAAATATGCTTGGGATATGCTTGTTGCACCAAAATACAGTAGAGCAACCAATATGGAATTTAAACCTTTATACAGTTGGCAATCCATAGAATTTGCAGAAGCAGAAATGGTTGAAAAATCGACTGGCAAAACAGTGTATGTGGTATTTTTTAAAAAACATTATAATAATGGTTCAGGACGATATGTTGAGTTTATTGCAGCCGATAAATTTTCTTTTGAAAAAGAATTTGGCGCCTACACAAACCAAGCATTGGCATCAAGCTGGGATAAAATGGCAAATATGACTAATTATAATAAATTTGCGGTTGCTGCAAATGACTTAAAAGGAAAATGGACCAGCAATTTTTCTGGAATGACACAATATGTAAATGCGTACACTGGCGCTAATGCAGGTGCTAATACACATGCTTCAAATGAGAGCTTTGAGTTTGGTGCGGGAAATACTTACAAATGGGATCTTGGTGTTGCTAGTGGTTTTGTGGGCAATATAAAATTTCAAAGCGTGAAATCGAGTGGCAAGTTTACTAATCTTAATAATTGGCAAGTAAAATTTAGCGATATCGAAGGAAAACCAAAAAGCTACAATGTTCAATTTTCTTGTATAAAAGGAGCAAGAGTTTTATGGATTGGCGAAACAGGTTTTGGTAAACAAGAATAATTTAATATGGATAAAATATAATTGGATGTTTTTTGATAAAATTACAAGTTCAATGAATATTTGAATTATGCTGTGTTGTTTTTTAAAATCGTCTTGTTTTAAACACTATTATTTTTTTGGAATAGTTTTAACTATATATAAAAACAAAAAACCATTCGTGAAAACGAATGGTTTGATATATTTTGAAAATAAGTTAGATTAGTATCCGCCTCTGTTTCCACCACGGTCGTTAGAACCACCACGGCTGTTTCCACCACCGTAACCACCGCTACGAGAATCTCCACCACGGCTGTTTCCACCTCCACCATAACCACCACCACTTGGGCGACTGTTATTGAAGCTTTTTCTTTCGCCTTCTGGTTTTGGCTCTGATTTGTTTACTACAATAGCACGACCATCAACTGATGCACCATTTAACTCATCGATAGCTTTTTGTCCTTCTTCGTCATTTGGCATTTCAACAAAACCAAATCCTTTGCTTCTTCCTGTAAATTTATCAGTGATAATTTTTACAGATTCTACAGCACCATAAGCCTCAAAAGACTCTCTTAAATCTGCTTCCTCGATACTCCAAGGAAGACTTCCAACAAAAATGTTCATATATTATATTTATTATATTAGGACAAAGGTAAGTTATTAATATTCTAAATTACATTATGTTGCTGTTTTATTTTCAAATAAACTATAAATCAGCATTTTACAACCATTAAAAAAATTGAAATTAATTTACTGGAACCTTATAAAAAACGCCTTCACGACAAAAAGCCGTTTGATTATTTCCAGAATCGAATGCTGTAAAATTAAAATTACCTGAGATAGTAGCTCCATCATAAGCAGTTATTGTAATTTCTCCATTACTTTTTGTAACATTATCTACTACAAATGTTGCATTAGCACCACCACCAGTTATAGTTACTAAATCTCCAGCTCTATAATTTTCTCCTGGATCATTTACTGAAACATCTGTAACCGCACCACCAGCATCAGCTTCTATATTAACCTTTAGCCTTGTTCCTGAACCGCCAATTGTAACCACTAAATCTGAAGTAACATAACCTGTTCCTCCTGAAAAAAGCGTAACATCATTTGCTGGAGCAGAAGTAATACCTGTCGTATAATCGAAACTGTTTGAAGCACTCTCTAATGAATAGGAAACAAAACTTGATGATGTTATTGTTCCTAAAGTTCTTGTTCCTAATGCTGTAGAATTTAATGCTAAGTCTAAGCTTTCACCTCCAAAAATTCCTTTTATAGTTATTGATCCAGACGCACCTTTAGTTGCAGACATGTTTGTAGCCTTCCATAATGTGTTGTTGATTAACCCTTGAAATCCAGGATTGTTAAACTCGACATTTTTTTCGCATGATGTTAATGTAACAACTGAAAGAAACAGAAATATAAATTTTTTCATTTTTAGCTTGAATTTAAGCTACAAAAATAACCGATTACAATTAAAATCCTATTAAATGCAAAAAATATTTGAAGCAAAAAACGAAAAATGAACACTTTAGCTTTAGGTATCAAAAAAATATGTATATTTGCACCCTTAAATAATCGAGGTCGAGTACCTCAAAATTAATCAGAAGATTATGTCAGTAAAAATTAGATTACAAAGACACGGTAAAAAAGGAAAACCTTTTTACTGGGTAGTAGCTGCAGATGCACGCTCAAAAAGAGATGGTAAATACCTAGAAAAAATTGGTACTTACAACCCAAACACAAATCCTGCAACAGTAGATTTGAACCTTGATGCTGCCGTACAATGGTTGCACAACGGAGCTCAACCAACTGATACTGCTAGAGCAATTCTTTCTTACAAAGGAGCTTTACTAAAACACCACCTTGATGGAGGAGTTCGTAAAGGAGCATTAACACAAGATCAAGCTGATGCAAAATTAGCTGCTTGGATTGAAGCTAAATCTGGAAAAGTTGATGCTAAAAAAGATGGTTTAACTAAAGCACAATCTGATGCTAAAGCTAAAGCATTTAAAGCTGAAACAGTTGCAAACGAAAAACGTATTGCTGCACAAACTGAAGCTGCTAAAGCTCCAGAAGCTGTAGTTGAAGAAGAAGTTGCTACTGAAGAAGTTGTTGAAACTGCTACTGAAGTAGAAGCAACAGTTGAGGAAACTCCAGCTGCTGAAGAAAACACAGAAGAAACAGAAGCTTAATATTTATTTTTGCAAGATGCGTAAAGAAGATTGTTTCTACTTAGGTAAAATTGCAAAAAAATTTAGTTTCAAAGGGGAAGTTCTTATCTATTTAGATACAGACGAACCTGAAATGTATGAAGATTTGGAATCAGTTTTTGTTGAAGTAAACAAAAATCTGGTTCCATTTTTTATTGAAAGTAGCAACCTACACAAAGCTGATTTTCTTCGTGTTCGTTTTGAAGACGTAGACAACGAAGAAGAAGCTGATGCTATTATGAATTGCGAAGTGTATCTTCCGCTAAAAATGTTACCAAAACTCACAGGTAACAAATTCTATTTTCACGAAGTAATTGGTTTTGAAATTGAAGACAAGCGTGTTGGCGTTTTTGGAAAAATTGTTTCTATTAACGACAGTACAGCACAGCCTCTTTTTGAAGTTCTAAACGGAGAAGTAGAAATGTTAATCCCGATGATTGACCATTTTATTGTAAAAATAGATAGAGAAAACAAAAAAGTCATCATGGATTTACCTGAAGGTTTGGTAGAAATGTATCTTTAGAAAAAGTTGATTCGGTTATTTGGTTAATCGGTTATTCTTTAATCATCAATCTCAATGTTTTCATTCAAACAATTTTCTGTTCAACAAGACAAAACAGCCATGAAAGTAGGAACTGACGGCGTTTTACTTGGCGCTTGGACTCCTATAAACCATAATCCAAATTCTATTTTAGATATTGGTACAGGTACTGGAATTATTGCATTAATGTTGGCACAACATACTTCAGCTGAGCAAATAGACGCTTTAGAAATTGATGAAGACGCTTACGAACAAGCCACTGATAATTTTGAAAACTCTCCTTGGAGCGACCGTTTGTTTTGTTACCACGCAGGTTTAGACGAATTTGTCGAAGAACCAGAAGACGAGTATGATTTAATTGTTTGCAATCCGCCATTTTACACCGAAGATTACAAAACCGACAATGAGCAAAGAGATTTGGCTCGTTTCTCAGATGCTATGCCTTTTGAGGAACTAATAGAAGCGGCTGATTTATTACTGTCTGAAAACGGAATTTTTTCT
>NZ_JAYSSZ010000091.1:0-1868 GCF_043720215.1 Flavobacterium sp.
TTGTACAGTTCTATTTTGATTAAGAAATATGGCTTGCTTCCATTTTTTTGAAACTAAATTGTCAAAATCACCTATTTCATTCTCCCAAAAACACCAAGTTTTATCATTGCTGTTTTTATCATTAGGCTCTAATAATAGTATTTTTTTTTTATCTAAAAGCCTAGCATCTATCATTTTATCTAAAATCATTAGACTTGCTAATCCCGCTCCTGCAAAGATATAATCGTACTTTATTTGCATTTTTTGAAAGTATTTTAACAAATATAAGAAAACTAAACAATTATTTATTTAATTTTGTTTAACTTTTATAACAAAAAGATGAACGAAGTTAAAAATGTATTTAGTATTAAAGACCTAGAGAATCTTTCGGGAATAAAGGCACATACTATTAGAATTTGGGAAAAAAGATATGCCGTATTAGAACCTATGCGAACTGATACGAACATTCGTCTTTATGATATTTACAATCTTCAAAAGTTGTTAAACATAACTTTGCTCCATGATTATGGTTACAAAATATCTCGAATATCGAAACTATCTCCTGATAAAATCCCTGTATTGGTTCAAGAAATTGTGTCGGAAAAAAGTGCAAAAAGTCATGCTATAAATGCGTTTAAAATGGCTATGATGAATTTTGATCAAACTCTTTTCATTAATACTTACAATAATCTATTATCCGAAAAATCTTTTAGAGATGTTTTTTATGAAGTTTTTATTCCGCTCATGAACGAAATAGGTTTGCTATGGCAATCGAATACCATAACAATTGCACATGAGCATTTTATTAGTCATTTGATAAAACAAAAATTGATATCAAATACTGAAAAAATTCAGGTTTTAGAACCAACAAAAACTGATAAAATTTTTGTCTTATATTTACCATATAATGAAATTCACGAACTTGGATTAATGTATTTAAATTACGAATTTATATCAAACGGCTACAAGACAATATATCTTGGAGAAAGTGTTCCTATAGATAGCCTTAAAGATATTCAAAAATATTTTGACAAAATCACTTTTGTAAGTTATATGACCGTTCAACCAACAAAAGATGATATTAACAACTATATCGAGAAGATTAAAAGCGAAATTCTTATTGATAAAACTTCAGAATGCTGGTTTATAGGGAAAATGACAACTGAAATAAATCCCAAAATTCTGAATGAAAAAACAAAAGCATTTCAATCGATACAAACAATTATAGAAGAAATATAAAGTTTAACATTTTTTTGTTTAATTTTTTTATATTTTTGTTAAACAATTATGAAGAAAAAAATTTCAATATTAGGTTCAGGATTTTCGTCTTTAGCAGCTGCGTGTTATTTAGCGCAAGCTGGAAATGACGTTAGTATTTACGAGAAAAATAGTACTATTGGCGGAAGAGCTAGACAATTTGAAAAAGACGGATTCACTTTCGATATGGGCCCATCATGGTATTGGATGCCCGATGTTTTCGAAAAATTCTTTGCCGATTTTGGCAAAAAACCATCGGAATATTACGATTTAAAAAAACTATCACCCGGATATCAGGTTTTTTATGGTGTAAATGATTTTATAACTATTTCAGACAATATTCAAGAAATAGTTGACACTTTTGAAAATATTGAAACGGGAAGCGGCAAGAAGTTAAAAAAATTCATACAAAAAGCACAAAGCAATTATGATATTGCTATAAAAGACTTAGTTTACAGACCTGGAGAATCACCTTTAGAACTAGTAACTATAGAAACTGCTAAGAAAATAGACCAGTTTTTTTCTACCATTAGTAAAGATGTTAGAAAGCAATTTAAAAACAAAAAACTCATTCAAATTTTAGAATTTCCAGTTTTATTTCTTGGCGCAAAACCGTCTAAAACACCATCTTT